>JAUWPG010000022.1 GCA_030611725.1 Gammaproteobacteria bacterium | reverse complement strand
TTGTGGCCACTCTGGAAAGGACCCATGTTAGAATCACCGTTGAATGGACCCATTTTGTTGCCACCTGACATTGGACCCCAGTTGCTACCACCTGACATTGGACCCCAGTTGTTGCCACCTGACATTGGACCCCAGTTATTGCCACCTGACATTGGGCTCCAGTTGTTACCACCTGACATTGGACCCCAGTTGTTGCCACCTGTATTACCATCCTGACTATTGTTGTTGGTATGCATAAATGCAGATACTGATGTTGCCGCAAGTACTGTCGAAATTACGATTACTGTTGTTATGTTTTTTATCATCTTTTCCTTTTAAATTTAATTATATAGAAATAAGTAATAGCACTTATATTGTCCATAATACAGTATTTTAATGATTAGACCAAATTCTTGATTTTTATAAGTATTATGATATTGAGTCAATCATTGCATTTAAAGTAGTGCTTGGACGCATAATCTTAGCCACCAGCTCCGAATTGGGTTGATAATAACCACCAAGCTCTATTGCTTTACCTTGAACTGCGTTTAGTTCAGAAATGATAACTGATTCATTAACAGACAAAGCTTCTGCTACGGGTGCAAACCGTGCCTGTAATTCAGAATCTTGTGTTTGAGCCGCTAATGCCTCTGCCCAATACATCGCAAGATAAAAATGACTACCACGATTATCTAGCTCACCAACTTTACGTGACGGTGACTTATCATTGTCTAAAAACTTAGACGTTGCTGCATCCAAGGTAGTGGCCAATACTTGTGCTTTAAGCATATCGAATGTAACGGCTAAATGCTCCAGTGAAATCGCTAAAGCTAAAAATTCCCCAAGAGAATCCCAACGCAAGTGATTCTCAGATATTAATTGCTGAACATGTTTAGGGGCCGAACCTCCTGCACCGGTTTCAAATAAACCTCCGCCATTCATTAATGGCACAATAGATAGCATTTTTGCAGAGGTTCCAAGCTCTAGTATTGGAAATAAATCCGTTAAATAATCTCGCAGTACATTGCCTGTAACCGAAATTATATTTTTACCCTCTTTCACATGGTGTAATGTAAACAGGGTAGCCTCTTCAGGAGACATTATGCTAATTTCAAGACCTGTTGTATCAAAATCTAACAAGTATTTATTAACCTTTTTAATAATTTGATAATCATGTGCACGTTGCTCATCTAACCAAAAAATAGCAGGTGTATTTGTAGCTCTAGCGCGGTTAACTGCTAACTTAACCCAGTCTTGAATCGGTGTGTCTTTTACCTGGCACATACGGAAAATATCACCCACCTCTACAGACTGTTCAAGTAATACTATTCCGTCTGTAGAGACTACGCGTACTATTCCTGCTACTGACATTTGAAATGTTTTATCATGAGAGCCATACTCTTCTGCTTTTTGTGCCATTAAACCAATGTTTGCAACAGAACCCATAATGGCAGGATCAAATGCTCCATGCTTTTTACAGAAATTAATCGTTTCTCGAAAAACACCGGCATAACAACGATCAGGAATCACTGCCATCGTATCTTGTTGTTTACCGTCCTTATTCCACATCTGACCTGATGCGCGAATCATGGCCGGCATAGATGCATCAATAATCACATCGCTTGGTACGTTTAAGTTAGTAATGCCTTTATCAGAATCAACCATAGCCACATCAGGCTGTTTGGCGTAAACCGCTTGAATGTCAGCTTCAATTTCCGCCTTTTTGCTAGGCTCTAAAGCTTTAATTTTACTTAAAACATCACCAAAGCCATTATTCACATTTACGCCCAGTTCATCAAAAATCACTGCATGTTTCTTAAACACATCTTCAAAAAAGACACTAACTGCTTGACCAAAAATAACAGGATCAGAAACTTTCATCATGGTGGCTTTCATGTGTACAGAGAACAGGATGCCTTTCTTTTTCGCCTCAGCGATGGCTTTAGCTAGAAACTTTCTTAAAGATGACTGACTCATAACAGCTGTATCAATAACTTCACCTGCTTGTAGTGAAGCTGGTGCTTTTAATTCTTCAATTGAGCCATCAGCCCCCTCAAATTGAATTGTGAATTGTGTTGCATTAACAATGGTCATTGATTTTTCTGAACCGTAAAAGTCACCTTCAGACATGCTTGCTACAACAGTTTTGGAATCAGTTGCCCAAACCCCCATTGAATGAGGATTTTTCTTGGCATAATTTTTAACCGATGGAGGTGCACGACGATCAGAGTTTCCTTCACGTAATACTGGATTTACTGCACTTCCCAACACTTTAGAGAATATGACTCTGTTCGCTTTATCTTCATCACTCTGAGGGTTGCAGGGGTAGTTTGGAATATCATAACCATGTGCTTGAAGCTCAGCAATCGCCGATTCTAGCTGCGGAATAGAGGCGCTCACATTAGGTAGCTTAACAATATTGGCCTCTGGTGATTTTGCAATCTGACCCAATTCACTCAAGGCATCACCCATCTTTTGTTTTGCAGTTAGTTTCTCAGGAAAGCTAGCAATCACACGACTGGCTAAAGATATGTCCCGAGTCTCAACCACTACATCCGCAGCCCTTGTAAACGCCTGTACTATCGGAAGTAATGAGTAGCTTGCCAATGCTGGCGCTTCATCGGTTAAGGTGTAAAAAATCTTAGATTTTTTTGACATAGCGGTTCCTATGAGAATAATAGACTACTGTGTGGTTAAAAATAACCATATCTACTTTTCAGACGATTTTACTGGTTAAAACACTAAACAGGGTGCTGGCAAATAAACAGGTCAAGCTCTTGACGAATAGCTAGCTTATTTGTAAACGTAGTATTTTAGCATCCTCAAGGTTCGAGTAGTATTTTTTGCGATTACCTATCGATCTAAACCCTAGTTTTTGATAAAACAGGAGCGCTGATTCATTAGACATACGTACCTCAATAAATATCGTATCAACGCTTAATATCTTTAGTTGTTGAGTGAGGTGATTAAATAACTGAATACCCAAACCTTGCTGTTGGCGATCAGGATGAATGCAAATGTTAAGCAGATCGGCAGAGTCTATTGCCCGTAACACAATCCCATAACCCAATATTTGCTCGCCTTCAAGGATCAAACTGGCCAATATTTGAGGGTTATTCAAACTGTCAACAAATTGTGTTTCGCTCCAAGGTGAATCATAAGCTAGGTGTTCTATCTCTAAAACACGGTTAATGTCTTTTACTGTAAAGGCACTAAAGGAAGTATTGATAAGCTTTGTTGTTGGTTTCGTTTTGATAAAAATAACCCAATTCATCAAAACTACGCTCTAGTTTGGGCACATCATCCACTTGCAAGCCAATTAGAACACGGCCAAAATCAGCACCGTGATTACGGTAATGAAACAAGGATATGTTCCAGTGTGTGCCAACTTTGTTTAAAAAGTTGAGTAAAGCACCTGGGCGTTCAGGAAATTCAAATCGATATAACACCTCATTATCAGCGTCCGCACGACCGCCTACCATATAACGAATATGGGTTTTGGCGATGGAATTATTACTCATGTCTAAAACATCAAAAGATCCAGACAACTTATCAAGTAACGCTTCTTTCTCACTTAGACCTTCGCTCAGTGCTACGCCAACAAAAATATGTGCTTGTTGGTTAGGTGCATAACGATAGTTGAATTCTGTGATGGCATGATTATCCAACAACTGGCAAAACTTTAAAAAACTGCCTGGTTGCTCAGGAATAGTAGCTGCAATAATCGCCTCATTGTGCTCTCCCAAATCTGCGCGCTCTGAGATATAACGCAAACGATCAAAATTAACATTCGAGCCTGACACCACAGTCACAATATTTTCATTCTTGATGTTGTTTTGCTCGATGTATTTCTTTGCCCCTGCTGTGGCCAAAGCACCAGCTGGCTCAGAGATTGAGCGCATGTCTTCATAAATGTCTTTAATCGCCGCACAGATCTCATCATTATTAACCAATACCACCTCGTCCACGACCTCTTTGGCGATTGGATAGGTTTTCTCACCAATTTGCTTGACGGCAACACCATCAGCAAAACGCCCAACATCAGATAATATGACACGCTTACCACTTTTAAGTGCTTGATACAGGGTTGGTGAATCTTCTGGCTCAACGCCAATAACTTTAATGTTAGGTGCGTAATGTTTAATGTAGGCTCCTATGCCAGAAATAAGGCCACCACCGCCCACTGGAACAAAGATTCTATCCATATTTGGGAGCTGCTCTAGTAATTCTTTTGCAATCGTCGCCTGCCCTCCTATTACTTCTATATCGTCGTATGGATGGATAAACACCAAGTCTTGTTCTTTTTCTAATTGCTTAGCATACTGATAAGCATCATCATACACATCGCCATGTAGCACGACTTTTCCACCAAGCTGCTCAACTGCATTGACTTTAATTTTAGGCGTTGAGAGTGGCATAACAATCACTGACTCAATGCCCAATTTAGAAGCAGAGAGCGCAACCCCTTGTGCGTGATTTCCTGCACTTGAAGCCACCACGCCTTTGGCGGCTTGCTCTTTTGTTAATCCAGATATTTTTTGATAAGCACCTCTGAGTTTAAAGGAGTGGATCGACTGTTCATCTTCTCGCTTAAGGTGAATGTTGTTTTTAGTACGCGCACTCAGCTGATGTGCTAGACTCAACGGCGTAACATTGGCAACGTTATAAACGCGTGTGTTGTCAGCTAAATCAACAATGCTTTGCATGTAACTCCTTTAAATAGTCAACATTAACAAAGGTGGCTTGGCTCGGATTACCTTCGATCATTTTAAATGGATTATTCGGCTCACCCAAGTTGTTCAAAATAACAATGGCTTCATCAAATTGATGTGATTCAGTGTATTCATTGACAGTGATGAGTGTTTTTAAATTAGCATCCATTGCTGAAGCAATACCATTGTGTGAATCTTCAAAAGCAATACAGTCTTTTGCTTCTAGATTCATTTGTTCTAACACCCAATGATAAATATCCCCTGCTGGCTTTAGATTTGGCACCACATTGCCCGCACCAATCACCTCAAACCAATCGAGCGCCTCATGGCCTAGAGTGTTAGAGATTAGTGCATCAACATTATCTGGTGTGGTGGTAGTGGCAATAGCCAATCTCAAACCTGCGGCTCTAGCCTCGTTAAACAAGCGCTTTACTCCAGGCCTTAAAGGTATTTTTCCTTCGTGGACCAGTCGCACATAAATCTCAGTTTTAAGCGCGTGAACAGATGCGGCAAAGCTGTCTAAATCGTCATGACTAAAATCAGGCATATAATCATTCACATAATGTTTGATTCGTAATTGTCCACCGGTCACATTAAGTAATTTATGGTAAAGTTTATTCGACCATACCCAATCTAACCCTAATTCTGCAAATGCCAAATTAAAGGCGACCAAATGTCCGTCTCTTTCAGTGTTTGCAAGGGTTCCATCAACATCAAAAATAAGTGCTTGTAACGCCATAAATAAATTTATAATAAAAAATATACGAAATAAATTGCTATTTTAAGTCACTTTCGGTATAAACATTATTTTTTTAATTAATAACCACTATGTCAGAACCTAATTTTGAAGATATTCCTGCTTATAAACCCGCTAAAAATGAAGAATTTATGAGTGTGGATCAAACCAGCCATTTTAAGAATAAATTAAACACTTGGAGAGAGCAACTGATTAGCGATGCAGAATCTACCATTACTCATATTCAAGAAGATTCTAATCAAGTTGCCGATACTAATGATCGAGCTACACTTGAAGAAGAATTTGCATTGGAGTTAAGAACACGTGATCGCGAAAGAAAGCTCATTGGTAAAATTGAAAAAACATTACGCATCATTGATTTGGGTGATTATGGCTACTGTAATACCTGTGGTGTAGAAATTAACTTAATGCGTTTAGAGGCTCGTCCTACAGCCAATAAGTGTATTGATTGTAAGACCATTGCAGAGAAAAAAGAAATCTAATTTTTCGAAATTTTTAAAAGTGTTGATAAGACGTGCAAGTCTTATTCAACCCTTTAATCTCCAAGTGTTTATTCTTGGTAATAACACCAATCTTTGTTAGTGAAATACCCAGTTCTTCTCCAATTGATTGAACGGCCTCAATGTGTGTCTCAGGCACAGTAAAACACAACACATAATAATCATCACCACCTGATAATGGCAGACACCAATCGTTAGTCTGTTCAATATAATTTGATACCTCATCACTCAGCGGTATGTCGGTTAAATTAATTCTAGCACCAACGCTAGATTGATTCAAAATATGTGACAGATCTTGCTCCAACCCATCAGAAACATCAATACAGCTATTCGCAACACCTAAGAGCTTTTGACCAAGTGCCACTTGTGGTTCTGGTGTGTTGAATTTTTTGAGTAATGCTGAGCTTGGTGTTTTATTATTTTGTATTTGTTGCCAAGCTAATGCTGCATCACCAATCGTGTTAGACACAAAAATAGCATCACCAACCTTAGCCGATGAACGTAGTAAGGCTTGATTCTTTGGCAATACGCCCGTTACATTAATGGTAATACTTAAAGCCCCCTTAGTGGTGTCACCACCAACAAGCTGAATGTTATATTTTTTGGATAAAGTCTTGAGTGAGGATGAAAAACCCTTAAGCCAAGATTCATTAATATTGGGCAATGTTAACGCCAAAGTAAAATACAGGGGTGTTGCGCCCATGGCTGCTAAATCACTCAGATTAACCGCCAATGCTTTGTGTGCCACATCATGTGCTGATGTGTTTTTTGGGAAATGTACACCTTCAATTAGTGTGTCGACACTGGTGGCTAATTGATGTTGGCTTTGAATAGAAATTAGCGCGCAATCATCACCTACACCAAGCATGTCTGAATTTAGGCTTTTCCAATTAAAATATTTTTCAATCAGATCGAATTCATTCATTGTGGGTATTTTTGCATAAATACTTGGTCAATCTCTCCACGACCAGCATTAAACATTGAGATAGAGCCAAAAACTATTGAGACTAAGATCACAAAAAATAGCGGCACGATACCCATCAAACTCAAGATTGAATTTATAACATTAGTACCATCCATACTCGCTGGCACATCAGTGCTAATAATCAATGATAACGAAGTAACAATAAAATAAAGCACATAAGCACCAATCAACAGCTTGTATCGATTAAGCGATAACTTCCAATGCAAATAAACCAAATATGGTGCGTTCTCTTTGGCTCTTTTGGTTTGAAAAAACGTATAAACAATAATATATAGCGACAAGGCGATAGCGCTTGCAATCGCACCGTCCACGCTAAAACCAAGCAGCTCAATCATCAATAACGAAAAAAACAAATGCACAATCACCATGTTAATGGTGAATAACTCGTGTGGTGCTTTGGCGCTTTTTCGATCTTCAGTGCTGGCTTTAATTGTGGTCAACATAATAGAGTGTTACTATAAACCATGCAGAACTACATATAGGCATTTTCTTTCTGTGAATGGTCTGTTACGTCTAGCACGTTTTTAATTTCAGGGAAAAGCGACTTCAGCTGTGTCTCTACACCATTTTTAAGTGTCACTTTAACTGAAGAACAACCTTGGCAACCACCGCCAAAATTAAGCACCACATCCATGTCCTTGGTAATTTCAACCAATTCCACAAAACCACCGTGTGAATCAAGCTGTGGATTGACCTCAGCTGCAATGGTATATTTGATTCTTTCCTCTAGTGGAGCGTCGTCTTTTGGCGCTTCGCCTTTAGCATTTGGTGCAGTAATAGTGAGTTTTTTAGTCGAGCCTTCTTCTTTTAAAGCGACTTCAGAATCTTTTAAATAGTCAAAATTCACCTCATCAATAAAAGCATTAAAACCTTCGTACTCAAATTTAAAATAGTTTTTACCTAGGTCTTTAGAATAGCAAAAATTAAAAGTAACCGCTGCAGCTGGGGTACCGGCCTTTTCAATATCGACTTTTAAACCTAAATCTTCTTCGCCTTGCTGGGCAAATAAATCGGCTACATAAGTTTGGGCTTCGTCTTTAATGTTAAACATGGTTATCCTTTATTAAAAATTATATTATCAATCAATCGGGTTGATCCTAAAAATACTGAGAATAATATCGCAATCTCACTTGTATTATCAGTGATTTGCATAAGGGTATTTGCATCTAGAACTTCCAAATAATCTACTTTAAAGCCTTTTTCAAGGATTTTTTCTGCATTAGCAGTTAAGACTTCCACTGACGCATTGTTCAAATAATCTTGCTTAGCTTGGAGTAATGCTTGATATAAATGAGGCGCGATTTGACGCTCTTTGATCGATAAATATTGATTACGTGTACTCATGGCTAAGCCATCTTTCTCTCTAACAGTTGGTTGTGATAACACCTCAACTGCTGGAAAATATTGGGCAGCCATTTGTTTAATAACCAATAATTGCTGATAATCTTTTTGCCCAAATATAGCCATATCAGGCTTAACAATCTCAAGCAAGTTATACACCACTTGTGCCACCCCTTGAAAATGCCCTGGTCTAGAGATGCCACATAATACATCGCCAATCGCACCAACTTTAATATAACTACCCAAACCTTGAGGATAAATTTGCTGTGCACTTGGTGTAAACAAACCATCAACTTGGTGTTGCTCTAGTTGCAATGTATCTTGCTCAAGTGTATTAGGGTATTGATCAAAATCTTCATCCTTACCGAACTGTGTTGGATTCACAAACACACTCACTATAACCTTATCTGCCTTTTGTTTAGCAAGTGCAACTAGGCTTAAATGCCCCGCATGTAAACCACCCATTGTCGGCACAAAGGCAATGCTTTGCCCTTGAGCACGCCAATCATCAAGTGTGTTTTGTAATAATTGAACATTTGTAAAAGTTTGCATAATGCTTAACAATTAATAGCTATGCTCGTCACCTGGGAATGTCTTATCCTTTACAGCACCGATGAATGCATTAACAGCGGCTTGAATGCTGTTGTTATCCTGTAAAAAATTCTTAACAAACCTAGGCAAATGATTGGTATTAATCCCAAGCATATCATAACTCACCAATACTTGACCGTCACAATCAACCCCTGCACCGATACCAATGGTCGGAATGCTTAGCGCTTTAGAGATTTTTTTGGCCAGCTCTGCTGGTACGCATTCAAGCACTAAAGTTTGCACACCCCAAGCCTCTAACGCCAGTGCATCATCAAAAATTTGTTTGGCACTTGCCTCATCTCTACCTTGTACTTTATAACCGCCCATCTCGATAACAGACTGCGGTTGCAAACCGAGATGCCCACAAATTGGAATATTATTAGCTTGCAAAATTTCAAAAGAGGTCTGATGCTCAGCACCGCCTTCAAATTTAATCATTTGTGCGCCTGCTTCTATTAATCGCTTGGCATTATTGAGTGTTTGCTCAGCCTTGTTGTAACTCTGGTACGGCATATCGGCAATCAGCAAGGCGTTATTAACATTACTTGCAACTGCCTGAGTGTGATAAACCATATCTTCCATACTCACATCTAGCGTATTCTCATTGCCTTGAATTACATTACCAAGTGAATCGCCCACCAAAATAACATCAATACCACACTCATCGAACAGCTTGGCAAAGGATGCATCATACGCTGTCAAACAGGCAATCTTTTCAGCCGAGCGTTTGAATGTTTTAAGTTGTCCAATATTCACAACTTAATTAGCCCTGAAATGTCTATTTGATCAATTAACGCTTGTAGAGGGCCTAATACAGGCACTTTAAGGTCTGACTCCAATTCAGACAACGGCACCAATACAAAGGCTCTGTTCATCATCTCTGGATGTGGAATGATCAGTTGCTTTGATGCCACTACTTGTACACCATAAAGAATGATATCCAAATCAATGGTTCTTGCACCCCACTTCTTTTCACGCACGCGATGTTGTTTGGTCTCAATATTTTGGCATACATATAAAAGCTCTAATGCAGTTAGGTGTGTGTCTACTTGACAAACTGCATTGATATAATCGGGCTGCTCAGAGCCATCAATCGGCTTTGATTGATATAAACTAGAAAGCCCGACCACCTGCACATCTGCCGTGGTATTCAATGCAATCAATGCATCTTTGATTTGTTGTTTGGGGTTATTTAAGTTTGAACCCAGTCCGATATAAGCTAACAATAGATTAAAGTGCCAATATTCTCACCCGTCTGCAGGCGCATTAAAACATTATCAACTTTTCCAGAGGCAATAACAGTTGTTGTATTCGATTCAGCAGCTTTTTTGGCAGCCAGTACTTTGGTATACATACCGCCAGAACCTAAAGATCCACCGGTTTTGGCGGCGACCTGCTCAAGTTTTTTATCGTCAACATGAATTTTATCAATCAGCTTAGCATCGATATTCTGCCGAGGGTCAGCATCATATACACCCCCCTGATCAGTCAAAATAATCAGTTGATTTGCATCGACTAAATTAGCCACTAGTGCTGCTAATGTATCATTATCACCAAATTTAATTTCATCGGTTGCAACGGTATCATTTTCATTCACAATTGGCACTATGCCTAATTCTAATAAGTTGTCTAGCGTTGAAGAGATGTTCTCGTAACGATCAGCATTGGTAAGATTATCACGGGTTAATAAAATTTGTGCAGTATGCATATCGTGCTTAGAAAAAAGAGATTCATAGGTTTGAATAAGGCCCATTTGTCCGACTGCGGCGGCGGCTTGAAGCTTATGAATGTCGTCTGGGCGTGTATCCCAACCAAGGCGTTTAATACCCTCAGCAATTGCACCTGATGAGACCAATATCACATCAATATCTTGCTTGGTTAGCTCAACAATTTGCTTAACCCATGAGGCAATAGAGCTTATGTCAAGCCCCTTTCCATTATTGGTTAATAGTGCAGAGCCAATCTTAATTACCCATCTTTGTTTACTCATTTTCCTTTACCAACTTAAATAACCCGCTAACTAAATCTTTACAACCTAGGCCATTTAGCGCAGAGATATTGAACACCTCACCTTGATAATCAACACCCTTTAAAAACTCTTGCACTATTTTCACTCTATCATCTTCTGGTAATAAGTCCATTTTATTAACTGCCAAAAGTCTTGGTTTTTCAGCTAACTCCGCATCATATTTCTTTAGCTCATTCTCAATGATTAAATAATTCTCAACAGGATCGGATGCATCCGCTGGCAAAATATCCACCACATGCAGTAATGCCTTGGCTCGTGATAAATGTTTTAAGAATTCAAAACCCAAGCCCACACCTTCAGAAGCATCTTCTATCAAACCAGGAATGTCTGCCATCACTATATGCTCATCATACAATGACACCACACCTAAAGATGGATGTAAGGTTGTAAATGGATAATCGGCGACTTTTGGTCGTGCACTTGATATTTGCCTAATTAGGCTAGATTTACCGGCATTTGGCATGCCCAATAAACCGATATCAGCCATAATGCTGAGCTCCAGTCCGATTTCACGCACTTCTCCTAGCGAGCCTGGTGTGGTTTTACGTGGTGCACGATTAATACTAGATTTAAAACGCGTGTTACCCAAGCCATGAAAACCACCCTTAGCAACCAGCATGATTTGCTCATGATCAATCATTTCTCCGATCAGCTCATCTGTTTCTAAATCGTACACTTTAGTGCCTAATGGAATTTCTACCGTTAAATGATCTGCAGATTTACCGCGCTTATTTTGGCCCGATCCAGGCTGGCCATTTTTCGCCCTAAATAAACGATTAAAACGAAACTCACTGAGTGTATTTAAACTCTCTTGGCCGCGGAAATACACATGGCCACCATCACCGCCATCACCGCCATCAGGACCACCATCAGGAATATATTTTTCTCGACGAAAACCTAAGCAGCCCGCGCCACCTTTGCCGGCTTCGATACGAATACTGGCCGAATCTACAAATTTCATAGGAACTCTTTTAAAAACCACTAAAATACAATGCGTGTATTATACCTTTTATCAATGAATCGAACCCTCTACAGCTTAGCCGGATATCTGCTTTTACCAATGATGGTATTGCGTTTATTTATAAAAGGCGTAAAAACCCCACCTTACCGTCAAAGAATCTTTGAGCGATTAAGTTTTATTGATAAGATTTCAGTGCCGATTATCTGGGTGCATTGCGTTTCAGTGGGTGAATTTAGAGCGGCAACCGTGTTGATTGATCAACTAATTTTAAATTACCCCAATCATCGGATTTTGGTCACAACTACCACACCTACAGGCTCTCAAGCCTTGATGAATCATTATAATAACGAGGTACTGCATTTTTACTTCCCATTCGATTTGCCCCTGATTGTGGGTCACTACATTAAACAAATTAATCCTGAAATTTGTATTTTATTAGAAACAGAAATTTGGCCTAATCTAATTCACGCACTCAATAAAAACAAAATACCGACGCTGTTGGTGAATGCCAGATTATCACAAGGTTCATTAGAAAAATACCAAAAATTTGCCAAAAAACTTGCCCAACAAACGTTGAACAAACTCAATATTATTGCCGCACAAAATCAAAATTCCGCCAATCGATTTATTGAACTGGGCGCAGATGTTGATAAGGTTGTGGTCTCTGGCAATATTAAATTTGACCAAAATCTAAGTACCGACAAAGCCTTAACCAAAAAATTAAAAATGCTTATTGGTAAGCGCAAAGTCGTGGTCTTTGCCAGCACCCACAAAGGCGAAGAACAACAAATTATTAGCGCTTACTTAAAACAAAAAGATGCCATTGATGCTTTACTGGTGATTATTCCAAGACACCCTGAACGCTTTGGCGAAGTATATAAACTGGCAAAAAAACACCAACTTAACATTGTTAAACGATCAAGCAATCAGTCTTGCAAAGATTGCAACATACTGTTGGGTGATTCTATGGGCGAAATGATGTCTTATTTCGAGGTGGCTGATATTGTGTTTATGGGTGGCAGCCTCAACAACACGGGTGGGCACAATATGCTTGAGCCTGCCGCCTTATCTAAGCCTATTTTGTTTGGTTCAAATGTTTTTAATTTTGCCGAAATATCGTCTGAGCTATTAAAGAGAAATGCTGCAATTCAAGTGTCTAATGCTGATGATTTATTTAAATCTATTACTGTGTTACTCACAGACACTAAAACAGCAAAAACTCTAGCCACTAATGCCAATCAATACTTCCAGTCTAAACAAGGTGCGGTAGACAGGCTTATCGAACAGGTTCGATTATTTTTGCATTAAGTATTGTCTAACAAATGCAGCCGTTCTTTGGTTAGCATCTTTGGCTGCTAGATCATCTGCAAAAGTTCTTACATGTGTCGGCCTAAAATCAAACCCCCTACCCACACCTGGATAGATGATTAATTCAGCTTCTACGCCTCTACCTTTTAGGACGTCAATACCTGCTATGATCGGTCTTATTCTTTGATATTGATCATGTTCACCAACAAAGATTAGCGTTGGTACATTAAGCTCGTTAAGTTCAGGTGCATATTGATACACCTGCTTTACTTCTGACGCATTTGGATCTTGCCAATGTGGATAGTACGACACATAACAAGCCACTTTTTCCTCTTGCTGTTTATACGTCACTAAGGCTTTTAGCGCCATGTAACCACCACGTGTATGAGAGACTACACAGGCTTTGTTACCAACAATATCATCACGTTGCAATAGTGCATCAACGCCTTTAGCGACGTGCTGATCATAAATATAATCATGCTCAATAGGGAATGCAGATTTCATATAAGTGCCAAACATATCAGGCGCCAATACAACAAAACCACGTGCTGCCAAACGCTTAACCCTTGGCAATGTCCAAGCACCTAAACCACGACGTCCATGTTGAAACAAGATGGGTAAATATTTACCAGGTTTGGTTGGCTTAAATAAGTATGCCTCAACCTCAATACCATCGTCCATGTAGCTAACCTCTTCCATAGAAATCTCATAATTTTCAGGCACGGTTAATTGACCTTCTTTCCACCACGCATCATTCCACCAAAGTTTTTCTTTATCCTGAGGGTAATTTATATCAATCCATGGTTTTGAGGGGTGAGGTGCGGACCAAGACCAAGAAGAGATGACCAATAAAATAAAAAAACTGAATATATATTTCATATTAAAAATAGAGATAAATGAATGAATATTTTTGATTATACCCACTTTAAAAGAAAGCAGTTTTACACTCATAAAAAATTAAAAAGCCTATAATAATTCGCAATATAAAATATCAAAAAAAATCAAAATGGGCTGTTGCAATACAAAAACTAACGAAAAACCATTGTGTTATTGTTTTAATATCACTGAAAATGCCTATATTGAAGCTTTAAAAGCCAAAAAAGGTAGTGTTTTAAAGGATTTTGTGGTGTTTCAAACCAAACACAACTACTGCAATTGCGAAAACCTAAACCCCTCCAAACAATGTTGCTTAAAGGAATTTAAAAAGATAGAAAATTCGGAAAAAAGTAAAATAGACGCCTAAATGTCTTTTTTTAGCTGAATTGACGGGCAGCCTACCGATCCATACGAACAAAACACGCAACAATCGCCTGATTTAGGCTTGATAACCGCACCACAAGATTTACATTCATAAAACCACTGACAAGAATCGGTTGGCATCTTTTCTGAATGCCTTTTAGAGCATTCAGGGCAGGTAATAACGGAAACTAAAACCGCTTTTTTTTTCATTATTTTGCATTCACACGCGATGGATAACCAGCAAAAGTTGTGGCTTCAATGAGTTCACTAACATTGGTTTTATCATCATCATACACAATCGTTGCTGTTTTATCATCAAGTGAGACCGTGGCTGTACTCACACCCTCTATATCCTTTAAAGATTTTTTAACTGTTATCGGACATAAGGCACAAGTCATGTTGTCCACTGAGAGGGTGACTGATTGCTCTGCAGCAAAAACTGGGTTTACAAACAAAGTGGCTATAAATAGTAGTATGATTTTCATAATTATTCTCTAGGTTTAATAAAATAAAGGTGCCCAATAGGACACGGTGGCGGAACTTAGGATTGCAATACCAGCAATCCAAAAAATAATTTTATATTTTCTTTTATTCTCTGGAATTGCACAAATTCTACCCTCTTCACAGGGCTGTTCTTTTAAAAATATTTGCCAATAGGCTATTGCTAATAATAATAAACTGACGCCAATAAATATATATTTGTAAGGATCTAAGGCAGTTAAATTGGCCATCCAAACACCACCAATACCTAAAGTTAGTAATAATAAAGGCAGAATACAACAAACTGTCGACAAAAATGCAGCAAATAAACCGCTCATGATTGGAATATTGGTTTTTTGACTCATTAATTATTTTTTCTATTTAAAGCTGTATTATGAATGCCGTACTACGATACGGAGTCAAGTAAAAATTCAATTATTTTTTTAAAATAGTATTAATAATTGGGCAATCATTTTGTTTGGCATTGTCATTACAAGAGTTTACTAATTCTTTAAGCGTTAATGAAATAGATTGTAAATGTTTAATTTGATCATCAACCATTGCTAATTTAGCTGCGACAATAATTTTTATCTCTGCACATTTAGCATTATCAAACAACAAAAGATTAGAAATCTCTTTAAGACTAAATCCCAATTGTTTTGATTGTTTAATAAAGTGTAATTTTAATACTGTTTGATCTGAATAAAGACGATAGCCAGAAGGTGGTTTTTCTGGCTCCTCTATTAATCCAATACGTTGATAGTAACGAATTGTCTCGACATTGATACCGACTTTTTTTTGCGGCAATACTGATTGTTACAGGCTTGTCTAGTGCTTTATTTTTATGCACAATCAATCACATAAATGAGAGTTCTTAAAACTCACGGCAACTTTAGGCGTTCTCTTTCATGTAGATATTACTATCATTCTTTAAAAACTCAGCAGATTTTTGATCCATCTCCACTTGAATGGCGTTAATCTTGGCAATTTCTGCCGCATCCATAGTTTTAATCTCTTGAGTAATTTTCATAGAACAAAACTTTGGGCCACACATTGAGCAAAAGTGTGCCGTTTTAGCCGCTTGCTTAGGCATGGTTTCATCATGATATTTTCGTGCTGTATCTGGGTCTAGTCCTAGATTAAACTGATCTTCCCATCTAAATTCAAAACGTGCTTTAGACAAGGCATTGTCACGAATTTGCGCACCCGGATGACCTTTGGCCAAATCGGCGGCGTGTGCGGCAATTTTGTAAGCAATAATGCCTTCTTTTACATCATCTTGATTTGGCAAGCCTAAATGCTCTTTAGGTGTCACATAACAAAGCATAGCACAACCATACCAGCCAATTTGCGCCGCACCAATGGCTGAAGTAATGTGATCATAACCTGGGGCAATATCCGTGGTCAATGGGCCTAGCGTATAAAATGGCGCTTCGCCACATTCTTCAAGCTGCTTATCCATGTTCTCTTTAATCATTTGCATTGGCACATGTCCAGGGCCTTCGATAAAAGTTTGTACATCGTGTTTCCAAGCAATTTTTGTCAACTCACCCAATGTTTCAAGCTCGCCAAATTGTGCTGCGTCATTCGCATCAGCAATACAGCCTGGACGCAAACCATCGCCGAGTGAAAAAGTAACATCGTACTTCTTCATAATTGCACAAATGTCTTCAAAATGTGTATAAATAAAGCTTTCCGTATGGTGTGCTAAACACCACTTGGCCATAATAGAACCGCCACGAGACACAATGCCTGTAATACGATCAATGGTCAGTGGCACGTACTTCAGGCGCACACCTGCGTGAATCGTAAAATAATCCACACCCTGTTCAGCTTGCTCAATCAGTGTATCTCTAAACACTTCCCAATTAAGATCTTCAACCACACCATTGACTTTTTCTAAAGCTTGGTAAATAGGTACCGTTCCAATTGGCACAGGAGAATTTCTAATAATCCATTCGCGAGTTTCATGAATGTTTTTACCCGTTGAGAGATCCATGATTGTATCAGCACCCCAGCGAATACCCCAAACCATCTTATCTACTTCTTCTTCAATACTTGAACCTAATGCTGAGTTACCAATGTTGCCATTAATTTTCACCATAAAGTTACGGCCAATAATCATCGGCTCAGTCTCAGGATGGTTAATATTAGC
>JAUWPG010000043.1 GCA_030611725.1 Gammaproteobacteria bacterium | reverse complement strand
TATCGCCATTTTTAACATTTGTTACTGCATTGCCACTTATTGTGTAGGCGAGTGAGGCTGTTGGGGCAGTACTATCTACATTAGTAGTAGAATAATAACTTGTACCGTCATCAGTTTTTGTAATAGTGGAAGTAGAAAAGTCTACATCTATTCTATCACCGCCACCATTTTCACCAAAATAAATAAGAATAGGATATGTGTTGCCACTTACGAGTGAAACAGTTCCACTTTTCTCAGCCATACCGTGCAAACCACTATTATCAACAATTTCATTACTGTTTGAACGTCTAGCCTCAAAGGCACTGATAGTTTCACCAGAATTACCTATCCATAACCAACTAGAGTCATCACTAAAAGTAGAAAAGGTGTACAGTTCTGTTGATGATGCCGTAAAGTAACCGTAATATTTTACAGAATAAGTATCATCGAAATTTTGCCCTGGAGTTACTTCATTGATTGCTGTAAACAGGTTGTCAAATCGAGAATCAGATTCAACGGTGGCAGAATCAAAATAATCTAAATTATCACTAAAATAACCAGCGTATTTAACACCTGTCAATCCTGCAGCTGCCCACGCAGAATTACCACACCCTATTAGCATTAGCAAGGCAAATAATTTAGCAAATAGACGAATTGCTTGATGTTTCAGTTTAATGACAGGCTGTTTTTGTTTACAAAGTAACTGCTTAGTTTACCACTTTAGGTGATTCCT
The DNA here is from genome assembly GCA_030611725.1 of Gammaproteobacteria bacterium. Lineage (GTDB taxonomy): Bacteria > Pseudomonadota > Gammaproteobacteria > PS1 > Pseudothioglobaceae > Thioglobus_C. The sequence goes on along the minus strand of JAUWPG010000043.1, from coordinate 8,688 downwards.
TGACCTATATCAATAATAACCAATTAAAGAGACACGACACTTAATTATTAACCCCTTTATTATGGAATTTGCATTTTTATTGCTTGAGGAAGGCTGACTTAAGGTAGTCTTAGAACTAAAGTTTATTATTATTTATATATGCCCGACCAGTCTATTGTTTTTCTATTAATTGCAACTATATTTGTTTTCTTTATTTGGAATAAGGTTCGTTATGATTTAGTGGCATTTGCAGCGCTTATTATTGCCAGTGTGCTAGGGGTAGTTTCAAAAGAAGAAGTGTTTGATGGATTCGGACATCCTGCAGTTATTATTGTGGCTTTAGTGCTAGTCATTAGCCGAGGTCTAATTTATTCAGGCGCTGTTGAGATTATCACTAAGCAAGCATCTAAACTTGTCAGCGGCATCCAGAGCCATATAGTTGTCATGGGCAGTGTATCTGCTTTGCTATCTGGTGTTATTAATAATATTGCTGCGCTTGCTGTTTTAATGCCTGCTGATATGCAGTTAAATAAGAAAAATAAGCGCAGTGTATCTTCCACATTAATGCCTTTGTCTTTTGCCTCTATCTTGGGAGGCATGGTTACCATGATTGGAACTGCGCCTAATGTTGTGATTGCTCAATATCGCGGTGAAGTACTAGGCACTCCTTACTCTATGTTTGATTTTTCTTTAGTTGGTGGAATAGTGGCGCTCAGCGGTATTATCTTTATTGCCTTATTCGGCTGGAGGCTCGTACCACAAGCTGAAAACAACTTGGAAATGTTAAAGGATATTCGTGAATATATTGCAAATCTAGAAGTGACCAACGACTCTGAAATTAACAATAAATATATCTACAGCCTTATTGATATTATTCAAGATTCTGATGTTTGTATTATTGGCATCATTAGAAATGGAAAGCAAATTACACACAATCTTAGATATGAAAGAATAGTTCAGGGCGATGTGTTGATTGTTGAGGGTGAAGTTGATGCTATTGATCAGTTTGGCAATAAAACCAATACCACCCATGTCTCCATGGATGAAACCGACACCAGCGATACAGAGTCTCCACAATTGTCAGAAGTTGTTGTTCCTGCCAACTCTAAGGCAATAGGAAGAACGGTAATCTCAATAGGCCTATTGTCTCGTTATGGTATATCCTTGCTTGGTATTTCAAGGGCTGGTAAGAAAATAATTAGTAGCGTCGGAACGACCAAGATACTTGCTGGTGACATATTGTTACTGCATGGCGATCAAGATCAATTATCTTTTGCAATTGACACGGTAGGATTTTTGTCACTAGCCGATCGAGAAATAGAGATACCTCAGCGAAAAAAAGCCTGGATGGCTATTGCTGCTTTTATAGTTGCAATTGCACTGGCAACTTTTAATTTTGTGTATTTACCAATTGCCCTATCAGCAGTGATTGTGTTTTATATAGCCACAGGCATTATTCCGGTACATCAAGTTTATCAATCTATTAGTTGGCCGATAATCATATTACTAGGGTCAATGATCCCAATTGGCAACGCGTTAACAACTACTGGCGGCACAGAAACTATTGCTAATTTAATCATTAGCTGGACAGACGGACTTTCACCAGTGATTATATTAGCTATCTTACTGGTTGTCACAATGACTTTATCGGATGTACTAAATAATGTTGCAACAGTGATTATTGCGGCCCCTATTAGCATTGATATCGCTCAAAAATTAAGCGTCAACCCGGATGCTTTTTTAATGGCCGTAGCAGTTGGCGCCTCATGTGCTTTCTTAACCCCAATTGGCCATCAAAATAATACTTTGATTATGGGTCCAGGGGGCTATAAGTTTAGTGATTATTGGCACCTTGGTTTGCCACTTGAAATTATTGTATTAATCACTGGAGTTCCGTCAATTTTGTACTTTTGGCCACTATAAAAATAAATAAATATTTATAAATTTATAGGTTTTAAAGGTATCAATTAAAGGAATTAAAGGGACACAATGAACAGGAAAGCAGATCAAGCAAGAGATTTCAAAACAAGAACGCTAGCAAGGCATTGAAACGGACACTTGCTTCATAATAATTCCGACAAAACTAAGTTTAATTTAGAAAAACTTGTTTTTCTGTTAAGCTATATTTAGTGAGAATTTAACTTGCTTGTTATATGCAAAAAAAAACTAATAATACCAAAATAAACTTTAAGAGTTAACCATGGATCATCCAATTATCGAAGACCTTCTTTGGAGGCACGCTACTAAAAAATACGATTTAACAAAAAAGGTTTCTCAAGCAGATCTTGAGGTACTCTTTGAGGCAATGCGCCTCTCTGCATCATCTATTAACTCACAACCTTGGAAGTTTGTAGTGATTGAAAGTAGTGAAGCAAAAGAGCGCATGAACAAAATATTTGCTCATAAACATCAATACAACCAATCCCATGTGTTTGATAGCTCACATATTATTCTCTTTGCTTATAATCCATACTATACACGCGATGATTATGCTCGAGTAGTAGACAAAGGTATCAAGGATGAGCGAATTAAACCAGATGATCGTGAGAGTGCTTTTGGTGTTTTTGCATTTGCCGAGTTTAATACTGATAAAACTGGAAACACAAGTTGTTGGACAAAAGCACAAACTTATCTTGCTTTTGGTAACACCTTGCATGTCTTGGCTCGCCTCAGAATAGACTCGACCCCCCTGGAAGGGATTGATATTGATTTAGTTAACGAAGAATTCAAAGAGGAGCTTGATGGCTATCAGTGTGACGTGGCTTTGGCTATTGGATATCATCACTCTGAAGAGGATCATAACGCAAAACTCCCTAAGTCGAGACTCAGTTTGGATAGTGTTTTAGTGCGCATATAGATTGAGCATATAACAAATTGTTTAACTTGACTGAAGTAGAAAAAGTACTAAAAAAATTATTTGTAAACGAGTTTGATACATATAGCAATAAATTAAGTGTTGTGCCTCTTTATTAAAAAATCTTATAGATACATTGTTAATTTAAATAGTCAATCATGATAATACAATATAATAGATTTATCATTATTACTTAAGCGCATCATGAAAAAAATATTCAGTTTTTCACACCCGAAGAAAAAAAGACCAAGAGTAGCCGAGGCGATTAAGCACGAGGTTAAAAAATACATCAAAAGAGAGCGTAATAAGGCACTGCCTGATGACGTAGACTTTTGGGATTTTGATTGCCGTTACGGTGCTGATGAGCTAAGTTGTGACGTAATACATGTTTCTGAAATTAACAAAGTTATTTCCGAAGCAGATGTAGAGGGTTTGGATACTTTTTTTCTAGAAGTGCTAGCAAAGCCAGGCGTTAGAACTAAAAAGCCTGAAGAGGAAAAAGAAGCTGAAAATTTCTTAGATTAAGTTTTCCATCGGTGATGAGGCAGAAGCGTAGGCTTTTTTCATCATTCTGCCAGCAAGGAAAGATTCACGCCCAGCAATAACAGCATGTTTCATTGCGCTTGCCATCAAAATAGGATTGGACGCATTGGCAATCGCTGAATTCATTAGTACGCCGTCACAACCAAGCTCCATTGCCTTGGCAGCATCTGATGCGCAACCGATGCCTGCATCGACTAATACAGGTACGTTAGCTTGCTCTTTAATGAGTTTGATATTAGCAGGGTTGGTAATGCCTTGACCCGAACCAATCAGTGAAGCTAAAGGCATAACGGCACAACAGCCAATATTTTCGAGTTCTTTAGCGATGATAGGATCATCACTGGTGTAGACCATGACATCAAAGCCATCATCAACCAATGTTTGTGCAGCAGCCAGCGTTTCTATGATGTTTGGGTATAAGGTTTTTTCATCGCCTAGTACTTCGAGCTTAACTAAGTTGTGACCACCTAATAATTCACGCGCTAACTGGCAAGTACGCACAGCATCTTTGGCAGTATAGCAGCCAGCCGTATTAGGCAGGATAGTGTATTTATCTGGCGAAATAACGTCTAATAAGTTAGGCTCGTTGGTGTCTTGACCGATATTGGTACGACGAATAGCAACGGTAATGATATCAGCCCCAGCTGCATCCGTTGCCAGCTTGGTTTCGTTAAGATCTTTATATTTTCCTGAGCCGACTAATAAACGAGAGCTGTAAGTTGTGCCTGCAATTACTAGTGGTGTGTCAGTCATATGATAAAGATATTTTTAATAATGGCGGAGAGTGAGGGATTTGAACCCTCGAAAGGGGATAAACCCTTTACACCCTTAGCAGGGGCGCGCCTTCAGCCACTCGGCCAACTCTCCATGAAGAAAAATATTATACGCTAAAAAAATCAGAGTTTGAAATGGCGTTCTTAAAAGCCGTATTGGTATTTTAGGTTTAATTTTTTATACTGTTCTTCAGGGCTAAGTTTAAGTCGTATCTTGCCCCAAGCCCCCTCAAGCTTTAATTTTTCTTCTAGTGCCTTTAATTTTCTTTTGGTATTGAGCAACATTTGCTCTGTTTTATTCCATTCTGGCTCGTCACTGTCTGTTTTACCGAGCCGCTGTTCAAAATAAGATAATTTATTTTTAATGTTATTTGCTTCAATGTTAATGACGCTGATATCCATATCCATGCCTATTTGCGTACTAAGCTTTAGTAAATTTAAATTTAATGCTTTAATCTGATCTTTAATAGGCGTTACTTCTTCTATTATTACTGCTGCTGTTTTTACTTTTACTTCTACTTCTGCCTCTGCCTCTACTTCTACTTCGTTCGCCGTGGCGATGGCATCGCTATGTACGGCATTAATCTTAGTTACTTGCTCTAAACGATTAACGGATAATTTACCATCAATTGTTTCGTTGTCTAATGTGTTATTAGTAGATTCAACAGGTATTGGCTGTATTATTGGCTTTGTTAAAACCTGTTTTACTTTAACGGAAGTTTGTTGTGGAGTAGGTGTGGTAACTTTTTCAGGCTCTGATTTTTGGCTAATGATAAAGACGAAGACAATAATGCCTATCATTAAAAAATCATTCGATTTGGTTTTTTTGTTTTTAATGGTAGTTTTCAAAACCAGCTATAAAGGCCTAATGCGTTAACACAAACAAATACAGAGTTAAGCAATATTAAAGATTTATCCTTGTTTTTAGCGCCTTGAATAACCCAACTAATGGCGGATATCATAAAAAAAATATAGCCAAATTTTGAGTGATCAAAATTGAGTGCAACCAATAAACCACCAGTTATGCCGGTAATCGTGCCTAACCAACCCCAAGTATTATTCATAGATTTTAAAGTCGTGTGTGATGGTGGCAGTTTTGCCTAGCATGATAGAAGCAGAGCAGTACTTATCTGCCGATAAGCTGACCGCTTTTCCTACTTTTTTGTCGTTAAGGTTATTACCTTCAACAATAAAATGAATGTGGATTTTTGTGAATACTTTTGGATGGTCGTCCGCACGTTCGGCACTGATTTCAGCTCGGCAATCACGTACTTCTTCACGCATTTTTTTGAGTGTTGAAACTACGTCAACAGTTGTGCAGCCACCCATGCCCAGTAGCAACATTTCCATAGGGCGAATGCCTAAGTTTTTACCACCAAGGCTTTCTGGTCCGTCCATTACCACAGCATGACCACTGGCCGACTCTCCAACCATCATCATGCCATCAATCCATCTGACTGTTGTATTCATGCTATTGTCCTTTAAAAATTTCTTGTAACGCAACGCCAGGATCATCTTGACGCATGAACGCCTCACCCACTAAAAAACTATAGACACCATGCTCGTGCATAAAAGCAACGTCTTTTGAACTTAGAATACCACTTTCGGTAATGACCAGAAGATCGTCTTTAATTTCACTAAGCAAATCAACCGTGGTTTGCAATGAAACATCAAATGTGCGTAGATTGCGATTATTGATACCAATCATGATAAGTGGTAGCTGTAGTGCGCGTTTAAGCTCTTCTGCATTATGCACTTCAACCAAAATATCCATGTTAAGTTGCATTGCATGTTGTGCCAGTATCTCCATTTCTCCATCACTAAGACAAGCTGCGATGAGTAGAATGCAATCAGCACCCATGACACGTGCTTCTAATACTTGGTATGGATCAATGATAAATTCTTTACGCAGTATTGGCAAAGAAACTGTTTTTCTAACATCGATCAAATATTGGTTGTCACCTTGGAAAAAATCTTTGTCAGTAAGCACCGATAAACAAGCAGCGCCATGTGCTTCATAACTTTTGGCGATTTCAATTGGATTGAAGTTTTCACGCAAGATGCCTTTTGAGGGTGAGGCTTTTTTGATCTCTGCAATAATGGCATTTTGTTTTAAATCTACTTTGTTTTTTAACGCTTGGTAAAAATCAAGTGTTTCACGATCGTCATAAGCTTTTTTCATCATCTTATCGAAAGAAATAATCTTTTTACATTCAATTACTTCTTGCTCTTTACGGGCAATAATTTTTTTTAGAATGTCAGGTGTATTTGTCATGATTAAGTATTTTAAATGAATTGTATAACTTATAATTAAACTTTAAATTTTGAATGTAGTAAAAATATGAAATTATTAGATTTTGAAGTTGGTATTGACCAGCCATTTTTCCTTATTTCAGGCCCCTGCGTGATTGAATCTGAAGCCTTGGCTTTAGAAACAGCAGCATATCTTAAAAAAGTTACCGAAGATTTGGGTATTAATTTTATTTACAAATCTTCATATGATAAAGCTAACCGCACTAGTACAAGTAGTTTTAGGGGTTTGGGCATTGAAGAAGGTTTGCGTATTTTACAAAAAGTAAAGGATGAAATAGGGGTACCAGTACTCACTGATGTGCATGAGGATACACCGTTAGATGAGGTGGCTTCAGTAGTAGACATGATGCAAACACCTGCTTTTTTAGTGCGCCAGACTAACTTTATTCAAAATGTGTGTAAGCAAGGCATTCCTGTGAACATTAAAAAAGGCCAGTTTCAAGCACCTTGGGATATGGGCAATGTTGTAGACAAGGCTTATGAAACGGGCAATAAAGCCATTACGATTTGTGATCGCGGCACTTCGTTTGGTTATAACACCTTAATCTCTGATATGCGCGGTTTATCAACCATGCGCTCAACGGGCTGTCCAATTGTGTTTGATGCAACACACTCAGTGCAACAACCAGGTGGCCAAGGCGGTACTTCAGGCGGACAAAGAGAGATGGTGCCAGTCGTCGCTAGAGCTGCTGCTGCTGTTGGTGTGGCGGGATTTTTTATGGAAACTCACCCCAATCCAGAAATTGCACTCAGTGACGGACCCAACATGATACCGATTGATAGAATGGGTGAGCTGTTAAAGGCATTGCAAGATATTGACAACATTACTAAGCAAAATGGCTTTTTAGAAAATGAATTATAGGGGTGTTTTTAATAAAAAAGATCTATAGACTATTTTGTTCTGGATAACGAGTATCGCCACAACCATATAGCCCCACTTGTTTTTTATGTTCCCGTGGTGATTGGCTTTATTTATATGCATACTAAACCTTGTAATAATGTATTTCATTTATGATGGATAGACGAAGAGTCGATAGCAATAATTTATATTCATAGGAAGTTTCATGTTTAAAATTAACATTAAATTAGTCCTCGTTTATTTAATGTTTGTTCAAGTGGCTTTAGCCACTAAGCCTGATTTATTTTTACTAAAAACCTATGACAACCGCAAGAATGTTGTTGATTGGGTAATGAGTGAGAAATTAGATGGTGTTCGCGGATTTTGGACTGGTAAAGCGCTTATTAGTCGGGGTGGAAACCCTATTCATGCGCCTGCGTGGTTCATACAAAATTACCCACCATTCGCCATTGATGGCGAGCTCTGGACTCAGCGAGGTGATTTTGAAAATATTAGCTCAATCGTTCGATCTTCAAATTCTAATCAGCGCTGGAAGCTAATCAAACACCATATTTTTGAGGTACCAAATCAGTCCGGTGGATTATTTGAAAGACTGAATATTTTGCAAGAATATTTGGATAAAAATCCTAATTCTAATCTTCGAATTATTCCGCAGACGGTTATCAATACCAAGGCTCAGTTAGCTAATTTTTTAAAAGAAGTAACCACTGACAAAGGTGAGGGTGTTGTTGTTAGAAACCCAAAAACTTTGTATCAAACAGGGCGATTATCCTCAGCTCTTAAGGTTAAAAAATACTTTGATACCGAATGTAGCGTGTTAGAAATTTTGCCAGGGAAAGGTAAATATCAAGGAAAAATGGGATCGGTCTTATGTCAAACAGATGCTGGAAAGCGCTTAAAAATTGGCTCTGGTTTTAAAGATAAAGACAGGGCGAACCCGCCAGCTATTGGTAGTAAAATTACATTTAAATATTACGGCTTCACAAATAAGGGTAACTACAAATATCCAATATATTTAAGAGTCAGATAAAAATAGTCAAAGTCTGATTTTTAATTAAATAGAGTAAATAAAACATGATAAAAATTGCAATAGCTGGGGCGTCAGGGCGCATGGGTCAATCTATTATCCAATCCATTAAACAATCAGATAAGGTCAGTCTGGGGGTGACCCTAGATAAGAAAGATGACCTAAGCTCTGTGGTTGATCAGTTTGACGTATTAATTGACTTTACTCGACCTGAGGCCACGCTTGACTATCTCACTGCTTGTGTTACAGCAGGCAAGGCAATGGTTATTGGCACTACTGGTTTTAACAATGCAGAGCTTGAGGTGATTAACAAAGCAGCACAACAAATTCCAGTGGTCTT
>JAUWPG010000080.1 GCA_030611725.1 Gammaproteobacteria bacterium | reverse complement strand
GTATGAGGCCTATTGTTAAATCTTGTTGTTGATAGGTACGAATAATAAAAATGGCTAAAATAACCATCATAAATTGCATGATGGTTTTTCGATTTGGTCGTTTGATTTTCATGTTGGTATTATAGCTTAAGGATGGTTATGACTGATTGGATACAGCGTTGGAAGGATAATAAAATTGGCTGGCATCGAGACGTGCCTAATTCTAAATTAATAGAATTTATTAATCATCTTCAGTTGAGTCCTGGCGATACAGTCTTTGTGCCTTTATGCGGTAAGAGTAAAGATATGATATACCTAATAAGACAAGGGTATAAAGTGATCGGTGTTGAATTGAGCGCTTTAGCCGCTAAACAGTTTTTTGCTGAAAATAAAATAGTATATCAAGTGACTCAAGAAAAAGGGTTTGAAGTTTATAGGGCTGTCAATATCTGTATTTATTCTGGAGATTTTTTTCAATTAACCAGCCAACAGTTGAGCAATGTTGTCGCAGTCTATGATCGAGCTGCTTTAATAGCATTGCCAGCGGGGTTAAGGGTGAAATATGTACAACATTTATACTCTATAATAGTCAAAGGTTGTCGGATGTTATTATTAACTTTAAATTATCCGCAATCGCAAATAAGTGGCCCACCTTATGCAGTAAATAAGGATGAAGTGGTGTCACTTTATAATGATGGGTTCGAGTGTCAACTATTACAATGTTTTAATGACATAAAAAATGAACCTAAGTTTCAGCGTTCGAACGTTGATTTTATTGAAAAAGCAACTTATTGTTTGCGTAAATATTAAAAGGAAAAAAATGGCTAAGAAGATAAAAGGTGTAGTGGCGCAATTTGGTACTAAAGGATATGGTTTTATTACAGGTGACGATGATGAAAAATATTTTGTTCACCAAAAAAATATTTATAACAAGTCTCGTTTACAGGCAGATACACGCGTGGTGTTTAATGTCGAGAGTTCTGAAAAAGGTATGGTGGCAACCAATGTTGAATTAGAAAATTCTTCTTCTGGTGAATCAGCACCTCTTTCAGATGGCGCAATTAAAGGCATGTTCGCTGTGTTGTTTATTCTGCAATTAGTTGTAGCTTACAAGGTATTTTTCCCAGCCATAGTTAGCTAATGAATTTTTTTATAACGCTTGTTCTATTGCCATTATTACTTAGCGGATGTCTTTCAACGCCACCGATTGAGGTGAGAAATATTTGCAATCTGATGGATGAGGAAGTGAGTTGGTATCGTTCGATCAAAGCCAGTGAGAAAAAATATAGCGCACCAGCACATGTTCAGCTAGCGATCATGTATCAAGAGTCTAATTTTGCTTCAGATGCCAAACCACCAAGAAAAAAACTCTTTGGGGTGATGCCCTGGTTAAGACCAACAACAGCATACGGTTTTGCACAAGTTACAGATGAAACTTGGGAATGGTATCAATTAAAAACTGGCAATAAAGATGCAGAGCGTGATGATTTTGAAGATGCAGCAGATTTTATTGGTTGGTATATTAATCAATCTTTTGAGCGCTCCGGTATTGCCAAGTATGATACTTATCATCAATATTTGGCTTATCATGAAGGCCATGGCGGATTTAATAAGAAATCATACAATAAGAAGCCTTGGTTGAAAAAAGTAGCCCGTAAGGTGGACGGTAATGCGCAACGTTACAATCGCCAACTTGAACAGTGTTCATCTGAACTAAATAGCAACAGTATTTGGAGTTGGCTTTAATGTCTAGTTGGCATAAGGTGCTCAACCAATCACCTAAGGAAGGCACTATGGTTAAGGTGGAAGTAAATGGCCAAAAATTATTTGTTAGTTTGAATAATGGGCAATTATATTGCGGGGAAAATCGATGTCCTCATGAAGATATTGAGCTAACATTAGGCTGTCTTAAGGGTGATCGTGTTAAGTGTTCGTTGCATGGATTTAGCTTTGATTTAGCTACTGGTGATAGCTCAGAGCAAGATGTGGATAACCTACAAACTTACGCAGTCAAGCAAGAAAATAACGAAATTTATATAGAGGTTTAATCATGAGTATCG
>JAUWPG010000071.1 GCA_030611725.1 Gammaproteobacteria bacterium | reverse complement strand
ATTGATAGTATTAATACTTTAATGTGGTTGCTTATTTTGATCATTTAATGAAAACCTTGTCTTTTATTGATTAGTTATCATTGTAAGCCTTACGCTTTATAATGGCAAGCATGGGCAATCAGATCTTCAACATCCAACTTAAAAAAAATAATCGAAATTTTGAATGTTCAGAAAATGATTCGATCCTAGAAGCGGGTCTTCGACATGGTTTATCGATGCATTATGAGTGTAGCAATGGCACTTGTGGCGCCTGTGTAGCTAACCTTATCGATGGCGATATTAAACAAATAAAACACCATGACTTTATTTTAAGCGATGAACAAAAAAAACAAGGTGAATTTTTAATGTGCTGCAACGCTCCTGCCACAGATGTTGAGTTAGAGCTTGATTTGATTGGTAGTGTGCAATCAATCGCCATCCAGAATATTGAAACTAAAGTAAAAAAAATTAGCCTTATTAATGACGATTTAGCCATTATTACTGTTAGAACACCTCGCTCTAAAACACTGCAGTTTATGGCAGGACAAGACGTTGAGCTATCTTTTAAAGGTAATACCTCTCGCTACCCACTTGCATCCTGTCCTTGCCATGGAATGGAGTTAGAATTTCATATTAAAAATATGTCTGACGATGCTTTTGCCACTGCCCTATTTTCTAAGAAGATCAAATCTAAATCTATTATTGATTTAGAAGGACCTAAAGGCGTCTTTGTGCTTAAAGAAAACTCAGAACGACCTATGCTGTTTATTGCCTGGGACAATGGTTTTGCGCCGATTAGAAGTCTAGTTGAGCATGCTTTTTCATTAGAAATGTCAAATCCAGTGAATTTTTATTGGGCCTACCCTGCTGCTGAACAATTCCCTTATTTAGACAATCATGCAAAATCTTGGCAAACGATTATGGATAATTACACCTATACACCGATTGCTTGTGCGTTTAACAGATTCAGTAAAAACGATTGTCAAAAAATCGCAAAAAAGATTTTTAATTCATTGGATTTGGATCTTGTTAATCAATCTGATTTGTATATTTCTGTACCTGCAGAAGTTCTAATTTATTTGGGTGAATTATTGCTCGAAAATGGCTTAAACGAGTCTCAATTAATTGCTTCACCTATCTAATTAAAAATCTTGTTATTTTCTTGATTTTTTTATTTCAATTTTCAACATTTATTGACACATAAGGCTTTACGCTTTTTATTATAAAAAGGTAATATTATGGCATTATAAAATAGATATATTTTGATGAAAAAGTTGTCTAATTTTTTTTAATTTTTTTTTAATCTCGCTATCCCTTTTGTGACAAAACATTTGGCAATTTTATTGTAAAAATGATAAAAATCCTACTTGCAAAATAAGAGTAAATACACTATATTTAGTTTCATTGAAATTAAATAACACTATATATAGTGTTTCTCTATTGAGGGAGAAAAATGAACGAATACATCCAAGTTACCAAACGAAATGGTATAAAAGAGCCTATTGATATGGAGAAAATCCACCGTGTGATTCACTGGGCTTCTCAGGATTTAGACAGGGTCAGTGTTTCCCAAGTTGAGATCAATGCGCAACTGGCATTTTTCGATGGAATTAAGACCGAAGATATCCATGAAACCATCATTAAATCGGCCGCTGATTTGATCTCTACAGACGTGCCTGATTACCAGTATTTAGCAGCGCGTTTGGCGATCTTTCACTTACGTAAAAAAGCCTTTAAATCTTTCACCCCACCGCACTTGTATGAGCATGTTAAAAAGTTTACTGATTTAGGTATTTATGATAAAGACATTCTTGCTAAATATAACGAAGAAGAAATTAATGAATTGAATGAATATATCGACCACTGGCGTGATATGAGTTTCTCTTACGCGGCTGTGAAACAGCTGGAGGGTAAGTATCTTGCACAGAACCGTGTTACTGGTGAAATATATGAGTCGCCACAATTGCTTTATATATTAGTGGGCATGTGCTTATTCCAAGAATACGAATCCGAGGCACGGATGGATATTGTAAAGCGTTTTTACGATGCAGTATCTTTATTCAAAATATCACTACCTACCCCTATTATGGCGGGTGTTCGAACTCCGACACGCCAATTTTCTTCCTGTGTATTGATTGAGGCTGATGATGATCTTGATTCAATCAGTGCGGCAGCTGGCGCTATTGTTAAGTATGTATCTCAGCGTGCTGGTATTGGTATAAATGGTGGTAGAATTCGCGCTATTGGAAGCCCAATCCGCGGTGGTGAGGCGACTCATACAGGTTGCATTCCTTTTTACAAACACTTTCATACAGCGGTCAAGTCTTGTTCACAAGGTGGTGTTCGTGGTGGTGCAGCTACGCTGTTTTATCCATTATGGCATCTTGAAGTAAGAGATCTATTGGTGCTTAAAAATAATACTGGTACTGATGAAAATCGCATTCGTCATTTGGATTATGGCGTGCAGTTTAATGGTTTAATGTATCAGCGTTTTTTAGAAGATGGCGATATAACCCTGTTTTCACCGCACGACGTGCCCGGTTTATATGAGGCCTTTTTTTCTGATCAAACTGAATTTGAACGTTTGTATGAGCAATACGAGCAAGATTCTTCGATTAGAAAAGATACGATCAAAGCTAGAGAATTGTTTGCTAAGTTTATGCAGGAGCGTGCTAACACTGGCCGTATTTACTTGCAAAATGTTGATCATTGCAATACACATGGCGCCTTTAATCCCAAGCTTGCACCGGTTCGACAATCTAATTTATGTATGGAAATTACATTACCAACCAAGCCTTTGTATTCTGTACAAGATGAAAATGGTGAAGTAGCCCTATGTACACTTTCAGCGGTTAACTTAGGTGCATTAGATAGCTTAGATGAGCTTGAAGATATTACTGAAATTATTGTACGCTCATTAGATTCGCTATTAGATTATCAAGACTATCCAATTAAAGCAGCTGAATTGGCAAGCAAAAATCGTCGCACACTTGGCATTGGTGTGACTAACTTGGCATATTATCTAGCTAAAAATGGTGTCAAGTATTCTGATGGATCAGGCAACCCACTGATTCACAAAACCTTTGAGGCTTTACAGTATTACTCTCTTAAAGCAAGTAACAAACTGGCTAATGAGTTTGGTGCTTGTCCATTATTTAACGAAACCCAATATGCTCAAGGCATTATGCCAATTGATTCTTACAAGAAAGATGTTGATGCCTTTTGTGATACAGAACTAACTCTAGACTGGGACGTTCTGCGTAAAAACATTGTTGCGACTGGTTTGAGAAATTCAACGTTGACTGCACTAATGCCATGTGAGAGTTCGTCGCAAATTTCTAACTCAACGAA
>JAUWPG010000024.1 GCA_030611725.1 Gammaproteobacteria bacterium | reverse complement strand
AACAGTATTTTAATGAATAAACATAATTTTTATCATCCTAAATTTATACCGACTTGGATTCTCATTGTCTTTATGAAATTAGGCGCCAGATTACCCTTTAAAGTTCAAGTATTTATTGGTACTGGAATTGGTCGATTGCTCCACTTAATCTCGTACATAGACAAATTATCAAACCGTAGAAAAATTGCATCTACCAACATCTCGCTATGTTTTCCAAAAAAAAGTCGAATTGAAGTCGATAATTTGGTTAAAGAAAACTTTGTAGCTATTGGAATTTCTATTTTTGAAACTGCCAATGCTTACTTCGGCCAAAGCGAAAAAATCGAAAAACTCATTACTATCCATAATGAGCATTACCTAACCGAGGCATTAAATAAACAGCAAGGAGTTATTTTATTGACTGCACATTTTATGCCACTCATGCTTAGTTCAAGAGCATTACTATTAAAACATAAAATTGCCAATATTTATCGCCCGCAAAATAACCGATTGTTTGATGAAATGATGCGCAGAAGCTTTGTTGATAATGGTGCAACCATGATTAAGACCAAAGATACACGCTCTATGATGAAAGCTATTAAAAACAGCCTACCCATTTGGTATGCACCCGACCAAGACCTGGGTGAAAAAAACTCTGTTTTTGCGCCTTTTTTTAACATTCAAACAGCCACCATTGCAGCGACTGCACGATTGGCAAAAACACCTAATACTGTAGTCATCCCTTATTTTTTTATTAGAACTGCCTCAGGCTACGTCATGACTTTTGAATCACCTTTAAGTGATTACCCAAGTGATGATGCAGTAGAAAATGCCACACGAACTAATCAAATACTGCATGATCAAATCCTTAAAGCGCCGGAACAATATTTATGGATTCACAAACGTTTTAAAACCAGGCCTAACGGCGAGTCCTCTTTTTATTAAAAGTCTTGTATTTTTTTATCTTAAGGGATAGAATCAAAAAAATAATTGGTGTATAATTAACCCCTTCAAAATTTGATTCACTATTATTTATATTAACTATGTCAATTGATACACAAACAATTATTAAAGATTTTCAAAAAGATGCTAATGATACTGGCTCAACAAGCGTACAAGTTGCTTTATTAACCGCGCGCATCAAGCACTTAACGGAACACTTCAAAACACATAAAAAGGATCACCACTCAAGAAGAGGTCTTTTGCGTTTGGTTTCTCAACGAAAAAAATTATTGACTTATCTTAGGGGTAATGATGTTACTACTTATTCAGACTTAATTAGTCGTTTAGGCCTTAGAAATTAATTTTACTGTTTTAATAAAAAGAGCCCCTTTTGGGGCTTTTTTTGTTTCTGTAGTAATGCTTTAGTTAAAATACGGATTATGGAATTATCACCCGCCTATCAAAAGATTGAAGATTTAGCTCAACGCTCATCAGCGTTATCCCTTCATCTCGATCTTGAGGAAAAGCAGGGGCGCCTAGAAGAAGTGTTATTGGAAATGGAAAACCCAGATATCTGGTCTAATCCTGAGCAAGCACAATCCTTAGGACGAGAGAAATCAAAATTAGAATCTATTTGCCAAACTTTTAATGAGGCAGATGCCATTTTAGAAGGCGCTAAAGAGCTCTTAGATATGGCACAGTCTGAAGACGATAAAGATACTGCTGATAGTGTTATTGAGGATTTAAAAAAAATTGAATCTTCAATTGAAAAGTTAGAATTTGAACGTATGTTTAACGGCGAGTTAGATGCTAATTCTGCCTATTTAGATATTCAATCAGGTTCAGGCGGCACTGAGGCACAAGATTGGGCTGAGATTGTTTTAAGGATGTATTTGCGTTGGGGCGACAAACACAACTTCAAAGTTACACTCATAGAGGTATCAGCGGGTGAAGTTGCTGGCATTAAATCTGCCACCATCCATTTTGACGGTGAATACGCTTATGGCTGGCTAAGAAGTGAAATTGGCATCCACCGATTGGTTAGAAAATCCCCTTTTAATGCCAATGGTAAGCGCCATACTTCTTTCTGCTCAGTATTTGTTTCTCCAGAAGTTGATGACAATATAGATATTGAAATTAATAAAACAGACATTCGTATTGATACTTATCGCGCTAGTGGTGCAGGTGGTCAGCACGTTAACAAAACCGATTCAGCAGTTCGTATCACCCACCTACCGACCAATACAGTAGTTCAGTGTCAAGATGGCCGATCACAACACGCCAATAAAGATCAGGCAATGAAACAGTTAAAATCCAAATTATACGAGCTGGAAATGCAAAAACGTAATAGTGAAAACCAAGAACTTGAAGATGCTAAATCTGACATCGGTTGGGGGCGTCAAATTCGCTCTTACGTGCTTGATCAATCTCGCATTAAGGATCTTCGCACCGGAGTAGAGTCATCCAACACACAAGATGTGTTAGATGGCAATTTAGATAAATTTATTGAAGCCAGTCTTAAATCTGGCTATTAGGAGAATATGATGACAACACATTACGATATGATTGCAATTGGTGCAGGATCTGGCGGTCTTTCAGCTGTTGAACGTGCTAGTGAATATGGTAAAAAATGTGCCGTTATTGAAGTTAAAACCATTGGTGGCACTTGTGTAAATGTGGGTTGTGTGCCGAAAAAAGTTATGTGGTTTGCGGCTAATACTGCCACGCAAATTAACAGCGCCAAAGGCTTTGGCTTTGATGTGGAATTAAAAAACTTCTCTTGGAAAACTCTAAAAGAAGGTCGAGATAATTACATTAAAGGCATTACCACTTGGTACGATGGCTACCTAGAAGATTTGGGCATTGACTATATTCACGGCTTTGGTAAATTAGTCAACAAAAATACAGTGTCTGTTAATGGTGAAACTTACACAGCTGATCATATTGTACTTTCTCCTGGTGGCGAGCCCTCTGTCCCACATATTGAAGGCGCACAACACGGTATTACCTCAGACGGTTTTTTTGAATTAGAAAGTTTGCCTAAAAAAGTCGCAGTAATTGGTGGTGGCTATATTGGTGTAGAACTCGCTGGTGTGCTTAATGCGCTTGGATCAGAAGTATCAATATTTGGTCGTGCCGATACATTGCTTAGAGGTTTTGATTCAATGATTCAACAGGTACTTGATAAGGACTATACAGCGCACGGCATTACTATCCATCATGGATCTAAAATTGATAAAGTCACTGATGATAAAACTATTGTTACTAACAAAGGGGAGTTTTCTGGCTTTGACCAAATCATTTGGGCAGTTGGAAGAGACCCAATGACACAACACCTTGGTTTAGAAAATGCCGGTGTTAAATGTGATCAAAGAGGATTTATCCCAACTGATAAATTTCAAGTCACTAATGTTGATAATATTTTTGCACTCGGTGATGCCACAGGCCGTGCACCACTCACACCAGTAGCGATTGCCGCTGGTAGAAGATTATCTGATCGACTCTACAACAACATGACCGATCGTCACCTTGATTATAATAACATTGCCACTGTGGTTTTTTCACACCCGCCAATTGGTACCATTGGTTTGACCGAAGATAAGGCCAATGAAAAATTTGAACAAGTAAAAATTTACAAATCAGAATTCACGCCAATGGCCGATGCACTGCTTGATCACAAAACCACCACAGCGCTCAAATTAGTTTGTGAAGGAGACAATGAGAAAGTTGTAGGGTGTCATATTATAGGTCATGGCGCCGATGAAATGCTACAAGGATTTGCCGTGGCCATTAAGATGGGGGCGACCAAAAAGCAGTTTGATGATACGGTGGCGATTCATCCCTCCAGTGCGGAAGAATTAGTAACCATGAGATAATTTAACGACGATTTATCTTGCGCCATTTATAGGGCTGTATAGGTGGCGTATAAAAATTCCAAAAACCTAGCTTTTCAAGCTTGGCAGTGTCTTCTGCTTGACGATAAGTATTTTTATAAGAAAATGCCATACCATTCTCAACCATGAGTCGGCCAACATTAACATCGCCCTTGTATACTTTTACCAAAACCCGATCATAATGATCAATTGCAATCGGCTTAATTAACAATTCACCTGGTAATTCTTGTAAGGCTTGTTTGAGATAATCTTTAGATAACTGACCACAATCAACAATTTTGAATTGTGTCTTTCGACATTTTTGTCGCATTTCTGGCGTATCAATTCCTGCAATGCGCATTTGCATGCTAATACTGTCACCATCAACAATATATAAAGTTTTTTCACTTGCTAATGTAAAGTCACCAACTTTAGCCAAGACATTTATAGTAACTAAAAAACACAAAATAAATAATTTCATCTAAACGATTAGTAGCGGTAAAATTAATCATTTTATCTGAGACTCTAGTAACACGTGAGTGCATTAGAACAAACACAATTTGATAAAGATGGTTTAATACCGGTAATCGCCCAAGATTTTGAGACGGGAGAAATTTTAATGTTTGCCTGGATGAATAAGGAGTCTTTAGCGCTAACTATTGAAAAACAACAAGCAGTTTATTACTCTCGCTCCAGAAAGAAGCTTTGGTTTAAAGGCGAAGAGTCTGGACACACGCAATTAATCAAAGAAATCTATACAGATTGCGATAATGATGTTATCCTGCTTAAAGTGGAACAAGTAGGTGGTATTGCTTGTCACACTGGCAGAAAATCTTGCTTTTTCCAAAAGCTAGATGCCCGTGAGTGGATTAGTGTTGCAAAAGTAATTAAAGACCCAAAAGATATTTATGGATGACATTTTAAATAAATTAGAGAAAATACTAGAAGAGCGTAAATCTGCTAACGCAGATGAATCTTATGTATCTTCTTTATATGCCAAGGGCTCGGATGAAATCTTAAAAAAAATTGCTGAAGAATCTGCTGAGGTCATCATGGCTACAAAAGATGACGATAAGGAAAAAATTATTTACGAAGTGGCAGATCTATGGTTTCACACATTGGTATTACTGCGACACAAAGACATTAAAATTGATAAAATACTAGATGAATTATCAAGACGATTTGGCTTATCCGGCTTGGAAGAAAAAGCCAATAGAAATAACTAAACAATAGGAGAGAATTTATGATGCCAGGACCATTTGAACTGATTATTATCTTAGTAATCGTATTACTACTTTTTGGTGGAAAACGCTTAAAAAATATTGGCGGCGACCTTGGTGGCGCTATTAAAGGCTTCAAAAAGTCGATGAAAGAGGGTTCGGAAGACAAGAAAATCGACAACAAAGATGATGTCATTGAAGCCAAAGTTGTCAAAGAAGCAGACAAGAAAGAAAAATAAACTATGTTTGATATTGGTTTTTGGGAATTTGCCTTAATTGGTATCATCACCTTGATTGTGGTCGGCCCAGAAAGAATGCCGGCAATTGCCAGAAAAGCTGGTCAATACGCTGGAAAAGCCAAAAAATTCATTGCCAGTATTCAGGAAGACATTGGTAGTGAATTTGAAGCTAACAAACTCAAAGAACATTTAAGCCTTGAAGACAAAGATTCTAATCTCGTTGAGATTCTTGAAGAAACAAAAAAATCTTTAAACGAAATAAAGCATGATGTCGATACTAAAAAATCATGACTGCTCAACGCACTAAAAAAGAAATGACTTTTGTTCAGCATTTAGTTGAACTACGCGATAAACTTCTTCATTCAGTCATTGCTATTCTATTAATCTTTATTGGAATCTTTCCATTTGCCAACGAAGTCTATGGATTTATTGCAGCGCCCATTATTAATGTATTGCCCGCCGATACCAACATTATTGCCATCGGGGTTATTTCACCTTTCTTAACACCATTAAAAATGGCATTAATCTTTGCTGTTTATGCCGCAATGCCCTATCTACTCTATCAAGTCTGGTCATTTATTGCACCTGCCTTATACAAACATGAAAAACAAATGATTGTTCCTTTAATAGTGTCATCCACTATTTTGTTTTATGCTGGAATACTCTTCGCATTTTATGTAGTTTTTCCAGTTATTTTTGGATTTTTATCAAGCATAGGGCCAAGTGTTGTTGACTTTACTCCAGATATTCAATACTACTTAGACTTTGTGCTTAAAGTATCTTTTGCCTTTGGCGTAGCTTTTGAAGTGCCGATTGCCACCATTTTGCTGATTATGTTTGGTGTTACAACAGTTGAAAAACTTAAGAATAATCGCCCATATGTGATTATTGGAGCTTTTGTATTAGGCATGTTACTTACACCACCTGATATTATTTCTCAGACACTGATTGCTATTCCGATGTGGTTATTGTTTGAAGCAGGGCTCATCTTCGCGCCGATGTTTAAGCGTAAATCGCCAGAACAGCCTAGCGACAATAATGATAGCCCTACTGACACTGATGATAGACCTACTGACACTCAAAGCTCAAAAGATGAAGATGAAGATGAATGGAGTGATGACGACTTTGATGCCGAAATGGAAAAAATCGATGGGGAATTTGATAAATTGGATAAAGACTAAATTAATCTAGCAATTCGAATGCATTAATCACACTTTCCGCAACATCAACAATACGCTTGTTTTTATCCATGGCCATCTTGCGCAATGACTGATAAGCCTCATCCTCATTAATGTCCTTGTGTTTCATTAATAAACCCTTGGCCCTCTCAACTGCCTTGCGCTCTGACAATTGATTGCGCGTTGCGTCCAATTCATCTTTAAGCGCCTGAAACTCTCTAAAACGCGCCATAGCCACGTCGATAATCGGTTGTACGCGGTTTTCTTCAAGTCCATCAACAATATAAGCATTAACACCTGATTTAATCGCCGAACTTGTCATTTCAGAATTAGACTCCTCAGCAAACATAACGATCGGTTTAGGTTTAGTTTTGTTGATATTGGTTAAATTAGCAAACACTTCATCACCAGGGATATCGGCATTTACAATGACCACATCAGCATGTGTCATTTCATTGCTCTCTTGTAAAGAAGCGCTATTATCCATTCGACAAATAACCTCATGACCCTTATCTTGTAAGGCACGACGTAACATTGCAGAACGACCAGTATTTTCATCAACTAAGATAATTTTTAATGCTGTATTCATCTGAAAATATTTTACCTAATAATCTACGAGCTCATGCATGATTTAAAAACTCGAGGTACATCGACAATACTAACGACTCCTGCTAGCAGATTGCCTTTGTGGGTAACCGAGATTCTTCTAAACTTTATAAGCCGCATAGTTGAGATAAATTTTATGCAAGGCATATCGAGATCAACACTGGTATGACCTTTGATCATAAAGTCACTAATCTTAACATTCATAGTGTCGTTGTAATTGTGCTCCATATTTTTAAAATCAAGATACTTGTCGCTCATAATTTCATCAATTTTTGGAAACATGTAGTATTACAAGATGTCTATTTCAGAATTGATGCCGACTAGGTTGTTGTTATCAACCACAGATGCACGATCAATAGGGTTCATTACCATCATGATGGCGATGTCTTTGACCAAGTTTGCTCAGGGGTAATGTTTTAACGTTGATTTACATTATCTTGAACTTGCATAACGCCTTCTACTTATGTACTATTAATTTAATCATAAAAAAAGCTCCCTAAAGGGAGCTTTAAAACTTAATTAAGTTTTCTTACAGTGTTATTTTGTAAATTCAGGATAAGCCTCTAAACCACACTCTACAATATCTACACCTTCTGATTCTTCTTGATCAGAAACTCGGATACCTATAATGGCTTTCAGTGCTAGCCATAAGACTAATGAAGTGCCAAACACCCAAACAAAGATTGTGCCTGCGCCAGCTAACTGACCAGAGAACAATACATCTGGATTGGTTAATGGCACTGCTAATAAACCCCATAAACCGACTACACCGTGTACTGAAATTGCACCGACTGGATCATCAATCTTAAACACTCTGTCTAAAATATTGATTGAGAACACCACTAGTACACCACCAATAGCACCGATTAGAGTCGCTTCTAATGCGGTCGGTGTATCTGGGCCTGCAGTAATTGCAACCAAGCCTGCCAATGCGCCATTCAGTACCATCGTAAGGTCTGCCTTACCCCATAATAGTTTAACTAAGATTAATGCTGCTATCACACCACCAGCTGCTGCTGCATTCGTATTTAAGAATACCATTGCCACTGCATTAGCACTTTCTTTGCTCGCCATGGCTAATACTGAACCACCATTAAAACCAAACCAACCCATCCATAAGATAAATGTACCGAGCGTTGCTAATGGCATATTTGCACCTGGAATCGCATTAGATGAACCATCCTTATTGTATTTTCCCTTACGAGCGCCTAATACTAATACACCTGCTAACGCAGCTGCTGCACCGGCCATATGTACAATACCTGAGCCGGCAAAGTCTGAGAAACCTAAGTCACCCAGTACAAATAAACCAAATACTGACTCACCATTCCATGTCCATGCACCTTCCATTGGATAAATAACACCGGTGAAGACGATCGCAAAGGCGAAGAATGCAAATAACTTCATACGCTCAGCGACTGCACCAGAAACGATTGACATCGCTGTTGCCACAAACACTACTTGGAAGAAAAAGTCGGAAGGTGCAGCATATGTAGCATCTTTTGCAACCACCTCAATTCCCTCCAGCATGATACCGCCACCATACATCAAATCATAACCATAAATCATGTACATCGTACAAGAAATTGCAAACAAACCAACATTTTTAGTTAGAATCTCCGCTGTATTTTTACTTCTTACTAAGCCAGCTTCTAACATAGAAAAGCCTGCCGCCATCCACATTACCAACGCACCCATTACTAAAAAGTAAAAGGTGTCTATGGCAAATTGCATTTCAATAATTGTATTTTCCATATATTTCTCCTTATAACGCTACTGAGCCAGTTTCACCCGTACGAATACGGACCACCTCTTCTAAATTTGAAACAAAAATCTTTCCGTCACCGATTTTTCCTTCGTCATCAGACTTAGCCGAACTGCTGATTGCACTGATTACAGCGTCTACTTGATCTGCTGAAATAGCGATTTCTAATTTCACTTTAGGTAAAAAATCTATCGTGTACTCTGCGCCACGATAAAGCTCTGTATGGCCTTTTTGACGACCAAAGCCTTTTACCTCTGTAGCTGTAATTCCTGAAATACCAATCTCAGAAAGAGCATCTCTTACATCATCAAGCTTAAAAGGCTTGATAATTGCTGTTAACATTTTCATGTAGTTTCTCCTTATTTTAAAAACTAAAAAAAGCCAGTAGCCGTATTTGTAAAATATACAAACTCAACCACTAGCTTCTATGCCATTACTTTAGTTCCATCTTGAAACTGACGAAAAAAAACGCTTATTTAAGCCCTTTTAATTCAAAAAGTCATAAATAAACGTCAATGTTCTATGTTAATTTCCCATCTTTAGGAAGTAACTGGCTCAAATTATATCTAAAAAAATACAGAGCATGAAGTTTTTTTTATTATTTTTTATCTAAGCGTAAATTTTATCAAAGTTATCTAAAAACTCTTCTACCGATAAATAGTGATTACCGTCGCAAGAAAAACTAAGCCCTATCATGCCATTCATAATATTTAAACTACCCGTTTTTAAATACAAATTCTCATCCATAAAACGCATCGCATGAAAGTGCACCAAGACCTGTTTAATTTGCTTATGAGACACCTTGGCTGCCAATGGATAAGATTTTTTTGGATATAAGAGGAAAATATTAGGACTGATAATATCATCCAACACATGAATTCGATAATTGTACGGATCATCATATGTCCAGACAGTGGCGCGTGAAGACGCATAATGTAATTTGATATGAAACACACCCAGTTCACATAATAATTCGGTTGCAATCGTATGCACTGTATCGACTGATTGATCCATGGCAGATTGCACTCTGTTTTGATTAAATAAGTTAGCTCTAATCTCTGGATCTCCTTTAATCTGACTAAAATTATTGAGTTCGATTTTTTGATCCAACAAAGGTAACTCCTCTAATATCAAGTCGAATACCAATAGACCAATAAGTACATCATTTTCAACAATCGCATGCACCGCACTAATACAAGGCTTTAAAGTTACGCCTGAAATATAAGCATCAGATAAATAAAATGGTTGTTTAACATCAGCCCGATTGAAAAAAGGTCGTGCCGAAAGGTCTTGCCCTTGATATTCATTCAGTGCTTGCACATTGTTTACATTCGCGCTGAGCTGCACCCCAGTATGATCTAATACATAAACCAAATTTGCATATTGGTATTCTTGCATATGCATTAAAAGTAATGCATTAAGTTTGGTGGTGTTATCTATTGTTTGCACACACTGCTGTGCCAACTGTTTAAAGCCAGCCTCTAATTTATAACTCAAAAAATCTTTCTGTTTATTGATTAGTTCTGAAATTTGCATTTTTACCTTTTAAGTTTTTTTTATAAAGCCAATAAAAAATCCTAATAATAAATCACTTTTAAAAAATGATTTATTATTAGGCATCTATGGCAAAAATCACCCAACTTTAGGTTGTTTTCAGTAATTAAAAACTATTTTCTGTTATTTGTCATTTAATCAATGCCAGATAATCGGCTTCACTCAATATCTCAACACCAAATTTCTCAGCATTTTTAATCTTATTTTGCCCTGCTTTTTCACCGACTACTAGATAATCAGTTTTAGCACTCACACTGCTAACCATTTTTATACCTATAGATTTAGCACGCTTTTTCATAGCCTCTCTGGAGCCACTCATCTTGCCTGTAAATATGATTTTTTTACCGCTAAAACTATGAGTAAACTCTACCAAGTCTTTTTGTAAAGGCGTTAATTCTAAATTAAAGTGGTATTGGCTCAATAAATCAAATTCTGGCTTGATAGAATCAAGCCCAGTAACAATCATTTGCGCTGTTAGTTCTGCAAAACCATTGATGGCTGATATCCGCTCTAAATTTAGTTCAAAAATAGCGTTTATAGGGTAAAAATTAAGCAAATTTTCACAATTTCCCATGCCTAATCGAACCACGCCAAAAGCGGCTAAAAAACGCCAATCTTCAATTTGTTCACTGGTCGAACGCTTGAGCTGATTTACAAGGTTAATACTGGTTTTTTCACCAAAACCCATACTACTTAAATCATCAATACTCAGTGTATAAATTTGTGAAACTTTACGTATGCCGTGCTCATAAAGCTTTTCAATGGTAGCAATGCCAAAGCCATCATTGTTGGCTAATATTTTAAAAAAGTACTCCATTCTCCCAACCACCTGCGCAGGGCAGACAGTATGATTAAGACACATCAAAAAATCAGACTCCCATTGCAACACCTCGCCACAACTGGGGCATATTTCTGGAATATTAACAGGCGCTGATTTTAAAACTTGATTTATTTTCGGAATCACCAAGCCTGAGCGTGTTAGCTCAATTACACTGCCAGCACCCAATCCTTGAGATTTTACCAAGCCATAATGATGACCTGTTGCCCGCATAATTTTAGCACCACTCAATTGTGTTGGCTCTAATTCTGCTACCGGTGTAATCTTCCCTGTGCGCCCCACTTGAGGAGTAACACTTAATACAGTTACTTGTGCTTTGTCTTTATTCTCTTTAAAAGCAATTTGCCAACGATGAAATTTTCGATTGGCACCCATTTGTGTTTTTAGAGCTTCGTTAGTTGCCTCAAATACCACACCGTCAACATCAAAATCCACCATAGATAATACAGTGTCAACAATCTGTTCAAACTTAGTGGTTAGCTCATCTATCGTTACAGACCGAATCGGCAGTTGGGAAAAAGGCACAAATAATGCCGCTTTATTGGCAATCGCTTGCTTGGCTTTTTTATCCAATGCTTTTTCTTTGATTAAGCTGGCCTGAAAATTGCGGGGATACTCAAAATACTCAGACAAGTATGCTTCAAAATAACTTTTTTTAACTACGATTTCGCCTGCGCCTTGTCCACGTTCTGAATCGTTATACACTTGCAGTCCACGCTCGAAAACGCGGCTAATATCACTACCTTTTTTTCCATCTCCTCGCGTATAAAGTCGACTACCATCATCAAATCCAGCAAATCCATCTAGTTTTGGTGTGGCCTTTATTTGAATTAAATTAGAATTTAAATCAATCTCAATGGCTGATTTTTTAAGTCGCTCTATCCACTTACTAATTTCATCCCAAGAATAAGCTTTGTCGGTGGAAAGCATTACTTCTGGTAACAATACTTTTTCTTCAGAAAAGCCTCGCCCTTCGGGCTCAATAGATTGTAATAAAGGATGATGTGGAAGTCTTTGTTTTAATGCAGGCAGATAAATGAAATCATAATCCTGATCACTAATAATTGACTCTCCAGATCGATAAGCCAAATTAGCAATTTGACAAAAACTTGCTAAATCATCATCTGATAAATCATCTAACAGAACTTCTTGCTGGATGATTTGATTAACAATTGATGAGGATGATGCCATTTAGGCTTTAGAACTGCTTAGCAATATTTCCAAAAAATTCATGACTAAAGTCAATGGTTGATTGCTCATTTTCTTCAGAGATATCATTAAAGTACACCTCGGTGGTATTACTACTGGTTTGCCTTACAAGGATTTGAAAAGGCTTTTTAATTGAACTATCACCAAAAATTCTTGAGAACAGGCCTTTGTCTTGGGTTCTGGCAATATTAATATAGAAACTCCCTTCTTTAACATCTTTATCCTCAACATCAATATCAAGCTGATCAATTGCCCAACCCACGTTACCCCATGTGTCATATTGATCCATTGGGAATACCAACTTTGCATAACCACTTACACCTTTGGCTAAACTAACTACAAGTTTTTCTTGTTCTTTAGCTGTGATAATTTTTTCTCTTGCTTGAGTGCGATCACCACCCAAATACACCATTAATTTGTACAACATGGCTGTCTCTAACTCTTGGTCTTTAGGGCTTGACTGCCAAACCGTATTCTCATCTTTTGAACCTGATTTAGTGACCACCTCTGCCATAGAGCTTAGTGACAAATAGACTGCTGTTTTTTTACCATCATCTATTGGCTCAAGGCGAATACGGTATTTATCAACCGTGGGTAATATATAAGCACTGAACTTTGAACCTAAAAAACCACGTATCATGCCTAAATTCTCTTCGGGAATTTCTGCACGATTTTCTAAAAAGTCAGTTTCTATTAAGCCAATTTTTTTATTAACTTTCTTAATTGGAAAACCATTAGATTTTAAGAAGCTCTTTGACAAGCCCCAGATCAAATCTGGTTTTTTCCCAACCACCAGCCAACGACGATTACCAGATTTTTTCACCTCAATATTTGAAGGCTCTTTTAAAATATTTGATGCTTCTTTCTGTTCCTCTTTCACTTCTCCAGAAAAATCAATAATTTCCTCTGGGGCATTAGAAACATACTGACTTAACTTAAATGCTTTTTGTGAACTAGGAATTGTAAGATCTGGTGGCACATCTAAAGAAGAAACAGTCTTGTCTGAATAATAATTAATTTTCTTATCAATAAAAGCTTCTCTTTGTTTTTCCTCTTCAGTTTTGTCACTCCCACCAAGCGACATACAGCCACTTAAAAATAATACGAGAAAAACACTTAATAATTTAGCCAACATTTTATATAACTCCCAATGATAATAGATCTTGCTCTAGCGCTACTTGAGCTTCTTGTGATAATTTAGTGAGTGGCAGGCGAATACCCTCTTTACATTTTTGCATTTTATATAATGCCCATTTAACTGGAATTGGATTAGATTCAACAAACAAATGTTGGTGTAAACCAATGAGTGTTGAATTAATAGTTTCTGCTAAATTCTGGTCGCCATCCATAGCAGCATTATAAGCATCTGAGACCGCTTTAGGGGCAACATTTGCACTCACAGAAATACCACCATGGCCGCCCATTAAAATAAATTCAACTGCCGTAGCATCATCACCACTATAGAGTAAGAAATCATTAGGGCACTGGTCTATCAGCGCCTTAGCTACCTCTAAATCACCTGTCGCATCTTTGATGCCAATGATATGATCAATCGAAGAAAGGCGCACTACGGTTTTTACTAATAAATCAACTGCCGTCCTGCCTGGTACATTGTATAAAATCTGGTCAATATCAACTGCCTCAGCAATGGCTTTGTAATGCTGGTATAAACCTTCTTGAGTTGGCTTATTATAATAAGGTGTAACCAACAAACAAGCATCAGCGCCAATGTCTTTAGCAGCTTTAGTCAGTGCAATTGCTTCAGTGGTTGAATTCGCACCAGTGCCTGCAATAACTGAAATTCTTCCTTTAGAGAATTCAACAGTTTTTCGCATTACTTCAACATGCTCAATATGGTTAAGTGTTGCAGATTCACCCGTTGTACCCATAGAAATAATAGCACTTGTACCTTTATCAATATGAAACTCAACTAAAGACTCTAGTGCGCCAAAATCTACCGACCCATCTTCGAACATCGGAGTGATTAAAGCGACCATAGAGCCAGTTAAAGGATGATTAATACGCATTTAATAAAATATAAATATAATTGTTATAATTATATACGAATCATTTTTTTAAGACGTAAAAAAACCCGCCATTAGAAAAACTAGTAGAGGGTTGAATTAAGCTATATTTAACTTACAAATCGTAACCTTTTTCATCATGTAAAATTAGATCTAAACCTTTTTGCTCTTCCTCTGTACTCACTCTTAAACCAGTAATCATATCAACTACTTTAAGAATAATATAGGTTGCTACGGCTGTATAAACAAAAGTCGCCACAACGCCAATTGCTTGAACTTCTAATTGCGACATAATAGTCATACCTTTTGCCAACCCTTGGCCGGAAAAAATACCCAGCTCATTTGATGCAAAAACTGCTGCCATTAATGTGCCAATAACACCACCAACACCATGCACTGGAAATACATCTAATGAATCATCAATTTTCCATTTTTGCTTAATTAGAATCACTGCATTAAAACAAACGACACCTGCAACAATACCAATCACTAGGCCGCCTGCCGGACCCACATAGCCAGAAGCTGGTGTAATAGTACCTAAGCCCGCAACCATACCCGTTACCGCACCTAGTGCTGTTGGTTTGCCATATTTGATCCACTCGTAAAACATCCAAGTCATTGCACCTGCTGCTGCTGAGATATGAGTCACTAACATCGCCATTGCCGCATCACCATTTGCTGCTAGCGCAGAACCACCATTAAAGCCGAACCAGCCAACCCATAACATCGCCGCACCAGTAATGGTCATGGTCATGTTATGTGGAGGCATTGGTTTTGACGGGAAGCCGTTACGAGGACCGATAACAATGGCTGCCACTAACGCTGCAACACCAGCAGTAATATGTACAACGGTACCGCCAGCAAAATCAAGCAAGCCCATCTCTTGTAACCAGCCGCCGCCCCACACCCAGTGAGTAATTGGCGCATAAACTACAATTAACCAAATTGCACTGAATAATAGCACGGCTGAAAACTTCATGCGTTCAGCAAAGCCACCAATAATCAATGCTGGAGTAATAATCGCAAACGTCATTTGGAATAGTGCAAACAAGCTTTCAGGAATATCACCACTTAATGAATCTTCTCCAATACCTGCCAACATAAACTTGGACAAGCTACCAAAATATGCATTACCCTCAGAAAAAGCGATTGAATATCCAGCCACCAACCAAAGAATTGACACAATACCAGCAATCGCAAAACATTGCATTAATACTGAAAGGATATTCTTGCTACGAACTAAACCGCCATAAAACAAGGCAAGGCCTGGTAGGGTCATAAACAAAACTAACGCTGTCGATGTTAAGATCCATGAAGTATTTGCGCCATCTAAACCTTCAGCAAACACGCTGACTGGCATTAAAGCCAATAATATTAATATTAATTTTTTCATTTTTTTTACCCTTTAAAGTGCATCTTGATCGATTTCGCCAGTACGAATACGAACAACTTTTTCTAGATTGGTGACAAAAATTTTTCCATCACCCACTTTGCCAGAATTGGCAACATTGGTAATCGCTTCAATTACGCCGTCTAATTTAGAGGCTGATACTGCGATTTCTAATTTGACTTTAGGTAAAAAATCAATTTGATACTCTGCACCACGATACATTTCTGTGTGGCCTTTTTGACGACCAAAGCCTTTGACTTCAGTAACGGTAATACCGGATACGCCAGCGTCTGATAAAGCTTCTCTCACATCGTCTAATTGGTGCGGTCGAAGAATTGCTGTTACAAACTTCATGCTACTCTCCCTTAATAATTGTAAGTTTTCATTGACCTACAAAAAAATAGATCAAAAAAACGCCATCATGGCAACTTGTAAAGCAGCAGTGCTTTGATTCTATTTTCTGCGTCGTTGCAAAAAAAATAATTAATCCTATTATAGAAAAAATTTAAAAAAAAAGCAAATTATTGATTTTTCAATAAATCTTTGCGCTTTTTTTGGGTGTTTTTAATACTTTGATCTTGGCGCCAAGCATCAATATTCGCCTGATGGCCACTGAGTAAAGTCTCTGGCACTAATTGGCCATCAATTTCTTCTGGGCGTGTGTAATGTGGATAATCTAATAAACCGTCCGAAAATGAATCATTCAACGAGTCTTGATTGCCAAGCACGCCAGATATTTGCCTACTAACTGCATCGATTAAAACCATCGCACCCAACTCGCCGCCACTAATGACATAATCACCAATCGAAACCTCCATATCAACATCGTGTTCAATCACACGCTCATCCACGCCCTCATAGCGACCACATAGTAGCGTTATCGAATCAAGTTTTGATAGTTTTTTGGCTAAATTATGATTAAGTTTTTCACCCTGTGGTGACAAATAAATGACTTTTGTTTTAGGATTGTCTTGCTTGATTCTATCA
>JAUWPG010000020.1 GCA_030611725.1 Gammaproteobacteria bacterium | reverse complement strand
TGTTTTAGAACAAGGTGCGGTCTTTAATCAAAACCTTTATACCTGGATGCAAATTGGCAGTTTAAATGTCAGTATTGGTTTCTTAGTTGATAACTTGACAGCAGTTATGTTAGTAGTAGTTTCATTCGTTTCATTGATGGTGCATATTTACACCATTGGTTATATGCACGATGATGATGGCTATACCAAGTTCTTTAGTTACATCTCGCTATTTACTTTTTCAATGTTTATGTTGGTAATGAGTAATAACTTTATGCAGTTATTCTTTGGTTGGGAAGCAGTGGGCTTGGTCTCTTACTTATTAATTGGTTTTTGGCATCATAAAGAATCAGCTATTGAGGCCAACCTGAAAGCCTTCATAGTTAACCGTGTTGGTGACTTTGGCTTCTTATTAGGCATTGGTCTGGTGCTAGCTTTTAGTGGCTCACTTGATTATATGGAAGTATTTTCAAGCTTAGACAAGGTTGTGGGTCAATCACTATGGGGTGCGGACTTAATTACTGTTATTTGCCTATTGTTATTCGTAGGCGCAATGGGTAAATCAGCACAAGTACCATTACACGTTTGGTTGCCAGGATCAATGGAAGGTCCAACACCAATTTCAGCACTCATTCACGCAGCGACCATGGTCACAGCCGGTATCTTTATGGTGTCACGCATGTCACCAATGTTTGAGCTTAGCGATGTAGCATTGACTGTGGTTATGGTAGTTGGCGCTATTACTGCCTTATTCATGGGCCTATTGGGCATTGTTCAAAACGATATTAAAAAAGTGGTGGCATACTCTACGTTATCACAGTTAGGCTATATGACCGTTGCCTTAGGCGTGAGTGCTTATTCGGTGGCGATTTTCCACCTGATGACACACGCCTTTTTTAAAGCATTATTATTCTTAGGTGCGGGCTCAGTGATTGTGGCCATGCATCACCAGCAAGACATTCGTAAAATGGGCGGCTTGCGTAAAAAAATGCCAATCACTTATTGGACAGCTTTGATCGGCACACTTGCTTTGATCGGGTTCCCAGGTTTTTCAGGTTTTTATTCAAAAGACATGATTATTGAAGCGGTACACTTCTCATCATTACCATATGCAGAATGGGTTTATTACGCTGTTGTTGCCGGTGTCTTTATTACCGCTTTCTATTCGTTCAGAATGTTCTTTTTGGTATTCCATGGAAAATCACGCGTTGATCACCACACTGAAGAACATCTGCATGAGTCAGCGCCATCGATTACTTTCCCATTAATTGCGTTAGCAATTCCTTCAGCGGTGATTGGTTATTTCACCATCGATCCAATGTTATTTAACGGTTGGTTAGATAACGCCATTACCGTTGATGCAGCTAAACACGTATCAATGACTGAACTATCAAACATATTCCATGGTGCAGCCGCAATGATTCCTCATGCTGTACAAACCATACCATTCTGGATGATGGTTGGTGGTATTGTGGCGGCCTGGGTGCTCTCATTGTATCGCACACAGTGGGCTGACTGGATACAGAAAACCTTCCATCGTACCAACTATGCTTTGGAATCACTATACGGTTTTGATCGTTTCAATGAGATTGTCTTTGTTAATGGCGTTAAGAAATTGGGTAATTTCTTATGGAAGGTGTCCGATACTGGGTTGATCGACAAGATGGTCGTTAATGGCAGTGCAAGACTGGTTGGCCTTATTGGCTCTGTGGTTCGTCCAATTCAAACTGGCTATGTTTATCATTATGCATTTTTTATGATTTTCAGTTTATTAATTATTTTAACTTGGGTGCTGTTTGCAGGCGATAACCCATTACTATCTATCGAGTTTTAACTATGGAACTATTGAGTTTATTAATTTGGCTACCAATCATAGGCGGCGCATTGGTTATCTTGATAGGCAATGACCGCGCTGAGACAGCAAAGTGGGTAAGTGTGGCAATCTCTATCGTTATATTTGTGATGTCGTTAAGCCTTTATACAGATTTTGATAGCACGACACATCTGATGCAGTTTGAAGAGAAGGTGTCATGGATTTCCCAGTTTAATATCAACTACCATATTGGTATTGATGGCATTTCTATGCCACTCATTATTCTGACAACATTCTCAACCATTCTGGTTATTATTGCTGGCTGGGAAGTTATTACCCGTAGAACTGCACATTATATGGCTGCATTCTTAATGATGGAAGGATTGATTATTGGCGTATTTTCATCGTTAGATGCAATTTTATTTTATGCTTTTTGGGAAGCGGCACTGATCCCAATGCTTCTAATTATTGGTATATGGGGTGGTGATAATCGTGTGTATGCTGCGATTAAGTTCTTCTTATACACATTCTTAGGTTCGGTAATGTTATTAGTGTCATTGATCTATATGTACAATAAAGGTGGATCATTTTCAATCCTAGATATGCATAATTTAAGCCTGACAGCAGCAGAGCAGGCATGGATATTTTGGGCATTCTTTGTAGCTTTCGCTGTAAAAGTGCCAATGTTTCCAGTTCATACTTGGTTACCAGATGCACACGTACAAGCGCCTACTGGCGGTTCTGTGATTCTAGCAGCCATTATGTTAAAAATGGGCGGTTATGGCTTTTTTCGTTTTTCATTGCCGATTACACCAGATGCGTCATTACAGTTTGCAGATGTAGTAATTATCTTATCACTCATTGCGATCGTTTATATTGGTTTTGTTGCTTTAGTACAAAGAGACATGAAAAAGCTGATCGCTTATTCTTCGATTTCACACATGGGTTTTGTAACCCTAGGTGTGTTTGCCTTGTTCTTTATTTTAAAAATGGGTGCAGATGGAGATATTGTATCAATCAATGGTGGTAGTGTTGAGGGTGCGCTATTAGGTCTTGAAGGCGCTATGGTGCAAATGATTTCGCATGGCTTTATCTCAGCTGCAATGTTCTTGGTGGTGGGTGTATTGTATGACCGTTTGCATTCTAGAGAAATTTCGACTTATGGTGGTGTGATTAACTCAATGCCAAAATTTACTGGTTTTGCCGTACTATTTGCCATGGCTAATGCAGGCTTACCGGGTACTTCAGGATTTGTTGGTGAGTTTATGGTGATTTTAAGTGCATTACAGGCTAATATTTGGTATGCAGTATTGGCGGCCACCACATTGATTGTTGGCGCGGCTTATACCTTATGGATGGTAAAACGTGTTTTCTGGGGTCCGATTACCAACCCTGCGGTAGAAACTTTAAATGATATTAATGGTCGTGAGTTCTTTATCTTGGCAACTCTAGCATTGGCAGTAATAATTATGGGTCTTTATCCACAACCGGTTATTGAAGTCATACACAGTTCTATTAACCACTTATTAAATCAAGCATTAACGTCTAAATTATGATGAACACTTTCCAATTTGATACAGCTTCGTTACTGCTGGCCTTGCCAGAAATCTTTTTATTAAGTGCGATTGTAGTGGTGCTACTATTAGATCTTTTCTTGACCAAAAGATTTAAACAAGTTACTTATTACTTAACGCAAGCAAGCTTGTTGATTACAGGTGTTTTGTCGTACAATTTAATCGGACATCCAGAAACAGTAATTTTTAGCAATTCGTTTGTGCTTGATGATATGGCATCAGTATTCAAAGTCTTTATGATGGGATTTTCCATGGTGGCAATGGTATATTCACGTCATTACTTAACTCAGCATTCGTTATTTAGAGGCGAATATTTCATCTTGGTATTGCTATCAATTTTAGGCATGATGGTAATGGTTTCAGGCTATAGCTTATTAACGTTATATCTGGGTTTGGAAATACTTTCATTGTCACTCTATACGTTGATTGCCATTGCGCGCAAAAGATCTGGTGCAATTGAGGCAGCGTTAAAATATTTTGTACTGGGTGCGATAGCTTCCGGGTTATTACTCTACGGCATGAGCATGATTTATGGCATTAGTGGTAGTCTTAATATTAGTGATATTTCTGCGTTTGCCTCAGATGCCAATCTTGGCGCAAGAGAAACATTAATCATTAACTTTGGTCTAGTATTCTTGGTGATTGGTATTGCCTTTAAGCTCGGTGCAGTACCATTCCATATGTGGGTACCAGACGTGTACCAAGGTTCACCAACTTCGGTGACCATGTTTATTTCAACAGTACCAAAAATCGCTGCTGTTGCAATGTTGGTACGTATTTTGGTAGACGGCCTAGGTGCTATGCATGCTTATTGGGCAGATTTATTTATGGTGCTAGCGGTATTATCCATTGCACTCGGCTCAGTAGTGGCACTCATGCAAACTAACATCAAACGCATGTTGGCGTATTCAACCATCTCACATGTTGGTTTTATTATGCTTGGTTTTGTCACAGGTGTTGTGAGTGGTTATGGCGCTGCAGTTTTCTACGTATTTGTCTATATTTTGATCAGTTTAGCAGCTTTCGGTATAATTATTCTACTCAACAAAGAAGGCTTTGAGGCGGATCAAATCTCAGACTTTAAAGGTCTTAGTAAGCATTCACCATGGTTTGCATTGATGATGTTAGCAGTAATGCTTTCAATGGCAGGTGTGCCACCTTTTATTGGCTTTTATTCTAAATTCTTTATTCTGCAACAAGTTATTTCAGCAGGCTTTATCACGCTTGCCGTTGTGGCGGTCGTTTTTGCAGTGATTAGTGCTTACTATTATTTGCAAATTATCAAATCTATGTACTTTGAGGATGCCGATAAAGACATTACCATTTCTGCGCCGATGGATATTCAATTGGTTTTATCAATTAATGCCATATTGATTTTAGTGGTCGGCATCTTTCCAGATTTTTGGATGAAACTTGCTCTTTCATTGTTCTAAAGCACTGATTTAAAAACTTTCCCATTTTTTATTAGAGCGGCAAGCTTTAGCTATTATGTAAATTTTTCTTCACAAAAGTTGCAAAAATCTCTATAAAAACTCAGAATTAAGCCTTTAAAGCAAAGTTTTTATAGATGTCCGGATATTGCAAGGCTTCCTCAAGTAATAATTTAACGTCATTGCGATAATTTCTAATTAATCTAGAAGTATTATGAATATCTTAAGGTTTTAAATCAAGAAAACGCCTTCCTTTGGAGTGGTTTGCCTATAATACTTAAGTCGTTACATGGTATTTCACATGATTTTTAAATAGAGAGTATTGGCTTTGAAGAACAGCATTAATTAGACGTTGTTAAAAAATAGCGCTAAAAACAACATGGATGTAAGGGTTTAGTTTTTCCTGAATAGGCGCGAGTTTAAAACCCTAGACCAATTCAAATTATAAGCACGGTTAACAAATGAAAATATTAATAAGAAACCTTCCCCGCACACTTCTAGAAAATGAACTTAAAGAATTGTTTGAAGATTATGCTGAAGTGCAGTCCTGCACTTTGATACTAGATAAAACAACAGGCGAATCTAAAGGCTTTGGATTTGTTGAAATTTCAAAAGTTGGTAATGCAAAAGCGGCAATACAAGCACTCAATGGAAAGCCTATTGATGGTAATAAAATTAGAGTTAAAAAAGCAGAGCCAACAAATGTTGTCAAATAGTTAAGAAAAATAGTCATGACCTATGACCTTGGATCAAAAAAGTAAAGAACGTAATCAAGATCCACTACATGGAGTGACACTTAAAACGGTTGTCACTGAATTAATGGAATATTTTGGCTGGGAGGAGCTGGCTAATCGTATTGATATAAAATGCTTTAAGGTGAATCCTAGCATTAATTCCAGCTTAAAATTTTTGCGAAAAACTCCATGGGCAAGACAAAAAGTTGAGCACCTGTATTTAAAAATGGTAGCTTAGGTTGTTATTTTATTGGTTATTATTTAGTTCTATATTGCCCATTGTTGGTATTTTTTGACCCTTAAATGAGGCGCTAGGACGACTCCAAGCATGTCCATAAATCACCTCATAGGTAGCAGGTAGTTTTTCATCAGTACGATAGGATTCATACATCTTAATCATTAGTTGAAATTTTTCCTTACCCATTAAAGATTTTGAGCGGGCATTAACAGTTTGTGCACCAAT
This sequence comes from Gammaproteobacteria bacterium, assembly GCA_030611725.1. Taxonomy (GTDB): domain Bacteria; phylum Pseudomonadota; class Gammaproteobacteria; order PS1; family Pseudothioglobaceae; genus Thioglobus_C. The sequence goes on along the minus strand of JAUWPG010000020.1, from coordinate 12,149 downwards.
GACTTTAAGGTCTCTTAACAAGTCTGTGACAGTTTGGTAAGTTAGGGTGAGTGTTTCCATTTCCATCACTGGCGATTGAAAGCCATTTTGTAGCATTTGGTCGCCAATATCGTGCATATCAGTAAAGGTGTTTACATGCGTGCCTTCATCAACCACTGACCAACTTTTCTTGAGTTCTTTGAGTGTGTCTGGGCCAAAGGTAGAAAACAAGATTAATCCATCGTTTTTGAGTACTCTATGACATTCTGAGAATAACTGATTAAGGTCAGGACACCACTGCATCATCAAATTTGAAATAACAATATCAACACTATTATCAGCCAATGGTAGCTGATAAGCATTGGCACACAGTTTGTTTTTTGACGGATTATTTTTTAAAGATGCTTGAGCAAAGTCTAGGCAAATAAGTTGCGAATCAGCAAAGCGTTTAGTGAGTTTTTTACTTAGTAACCCTGTGCCTGCACCCAAATCAAGAATAACATCTGATGCGCCCGAAATAACATCTAGCTTGGCATCTAGACGAATGGCAATTTCTTTTTGTAAAAAAGCGTGTTCATCATATTGGGATGCTGCTTTGTTAAAGGCTGACCTTACTTGAGACATTGAGATATCTTACTTGTTATTGTATCAACAAGCTCAAAATAATGCTTTGTACCCTTGTTAATATTAAAACCCATAATGTCAATACTGGTTATATTTATATCTAAGCCTTCAGTTAATATATTGATGCGTTTTTTTGGTACTTCTATGGTGCTGATCAAACACTTTGTTTGTTGTTTTTGCATGGCTTGTTTGGCTTTTAATATTTTGTGAATGCTTAAACGTTCACCGTGTGACTCAGTAACAGTAGTGGATTTTTGTAAATGGTTAGAACTAATAAAGTATTCAAAAGTATTCGAAAATGTAGCGATTTGTGTTGTGCTATATTTAGAGAGTTGCTGGCTGGTACGCTGCTTCAGTTTTGCTAGTTTTTGATTGAATAAAGTGAAATTCTTTTTATAAGCATTAGCATTGATTGAATCAATTTGAGATAGTTTATCAGCAAGCATTTTTGAGAAGTTCTGCATATATTCAATGTCTAACCAAGTATGGTGATTGATAATGCCATTATCGTTAACCATTAGTTGTTTACTGTTATCGATATTATTTAATACTTTAGCAAGTCCAACCTCAAATTTAGGATGGATGGACACAATCAAATCGGCTTGGTCGATTAAGGAGAGTTGCGAGGGTTTTAGATGAAAATGGTGTGCAGACTGGTTATTTTCCAACAACAATGCCGGTGTTGTGATGCCTTGAGTAATATTACTAACGATTGAATGGATTGGCTTGATACTAACGACAATATTAGGCGCTGCAAGGATATTTGTTGTTAATAATAAAACAATGAATAAAGACCGGATCATCAGCTGAATTATACCGTTATTTTCTAGCGATAAGTATTGCTCTCTTCGGTGCTGGCAAGCCTTCAATCGTAAAGTTGTCATCATTTGGGTCTAAGAAATCATTGATCGATTGAGTGTTGTCACCAATCCAATGAGTGGCTCTTTGCTCTTCTGGGGTAGTTTTTGTGACATCGACCAATTTTATTTGATTAAAGCCTGATTGTTTAAGCCAGGTGTATAGTGTATCGATCGATGGTAAACACCAAACATTACGCATTTTGGCATAACGGTCTTTAGGAATGATTTGATCGCCATGTTGTTTATCAATCACCAATGTTTCTAGAACAAGTTCCCCACCTTTTAACATCATATTTTTGAGTTGTTGTAAGTGTTCCATATGATCTTTTTGATGATAAAGTACCCCCATTGAAAATACCGTATCAAAGATATCAGCACCTGGCATTTCCTCTAAACGCAATGGTAATACAAAAGCATTAGGTGGGTTATCAATCAATGTACGAATGGATTTAAATTGATAATTGAACAATAAGAATGGCTCAATACCCAGTGCCATCTCAGCACCAGCTAATGACATTAGATAAGTGAAATAACCATTGCCAGAGCCAACATCCAGTACTGTCTTTCCCTTAAGTGATTGTATGTGTGGCAGAACTCTATTCCACTTCATATCGCCACGCCATTCGCTGTCGAGTTGCAATCCACCAATTTGGTAAGGACCTTTACGCCATGGCATAATCTGTTTGAGTGATTTTGTTAATAGGTCTTCATTAATATCGTGAGCATCGATAGTTAAATAAGGTGAGTTAAAATTAATATAGCCAGTATTTTGCTGTTGAATTTCTTCAATGGCTTTTTGCCATCTTGGAATATTTCCATTATTCACCCCATATGCTTGGTTTGATAAGTCAATAAGTTGTGTACAAATTGGAGACAGTTGTGATAATTTGCAATGTTTTTTAAAATCATCAATCATATAAATCAGAGTGCTATAAAATATAGTAGTAAAAATTAAATTTTAAATTATTTGGAGATAGATAACATGATGAAAAAAACATTAAGTTTTGTTGCGACTATTACATTAACAGCTAATGTAATGGCAGGTGGTGATGATCGTGATATGGGCCCAGTAGAGTCGTTTGATTCGCTAGCACCAGTGGCAGAGCAAATTGTTGTTGGTGATCAAAATGCCAATACAATGACTTTAACAGATCCTAATAAAGCAATTGGTAGAACTGATTCTGGTGCAGTGATTACTGTTGCAGCACATGAATCTTGTAAAGTAACCTTAGGTTTGTCAGAATACAATATTGAAATTTTCAAGGAAGCTTTGATGGGTGACTATTTGTATAACGTTGGTCCAATCGATACATTAGGCACCTCTTTTACTGATGGTAGATGGGCAGATTATTTTTCTTGTGTAGAGTCATACGCAAAATAACACAATGTTATTAACAATAAAAAAGCCCGCATCGCGGGCTTTTTTATTGCCTGCCAAAATCAATGATTAGATTTCAAGTAACGAATTTTCTTTTTCGTTTAATTTATCATCAATTGACTTAACATGATCATCGGTAATTTTTTGAATGTTGTCTTCAGCTTTTCGAGCCTCATCTTCTGAAATTTCTTTTTCTTTTAACAGTTCTTTAAAGTCAGAATTGGCATCACGTCTGATATTTCGAATAGCAACTTTGGCTTGCTCGGCTTCATCTTTTACTATACGCACCAATTCACGACGACGCTCTTCTGTTAATGGCGGTAGCGGAATACGCATTACTTGCCCTACAGTTTGTGGGTTAAGCCCCAGATCGGAAGTCATGATAGCCTTTTCAACCGCTACAACCATGTCTTTTTCCCATGGAGATACCTTAAGTGTTCGTGAATCTTCTGCATTGATATTGGCAACCTGTGATATTGGCACCATCGATCCATAATAGTCAACCTGAATTTGTTCAAGCAAAGAAGGATGCGCACGACCCGCCCTGATTTTACTAAAAACATTTTCTAATGATGCAATGCTTTTATTCATGCGTTCATTGGCATCTTGTTGTATTTCATTTAACATATTGTTTCCTTCTTTTAACTCACAATAGTGCCTAGCGAAGCACCGTTTAAAATATCAGATAATGCGTTGGTATTATCAAGCATACTAAAGACACAAATATCTAAGTTGTGTTCACGACACAGAGCAAAAGCTGCTGTATCCATAATTTGTAAATTTCTCTCAATAGCCTCGTCAAAACTTAGTGTGTCATAACGCACCGCTTTAGGATTTTTCATTGGATCGTCGGTATAAACACCATCTACTTTGGTTGCCTTAAAGACAACATCAGCATCGATCTCAATCCCGCGTAATACTGCGCCTGTATCAGTGGTAAAACATGGACTACCTGTACCTGCTGAAAAAATAACCACCTTTCCTGCGCTTAATGCTTGTTTAGCCTTGTTATGATCAACTGGGTCACAGACGCCTCCCCCAATTGGAAAGCCTGACATCACCAACACATCAATATTAGAGCGTTTACAAGCATCAGAAATTGCCAGAGCGTTAATAACAGTAGCCAACATGCCCATGTGGTCGCCAGTGACACGATTCATGCCTGCCTGTGCTAATGCTGCGCCTCTAAAAATATTACCACCGCCAACTACAATGCCAACCTCAACCTTTAAGTCAAGTGCTGACTGGATAATACTAACAACTTTATTGAGTGTGTCTGGGTCGACGGTATTTTCAGCGTTGGCTAGAGCCTCACCACTGAGTTTTAGTAAGATGCGCTTGTATTTGCTCATTATTGACGAAATTGTTAAATTATTAATGATTTTACATTGCATGGGCGTTATAATTTACCCCTTTGCCTGATATATTTTCACTGTAATAAAATGGATCAAATTAGCATTCGTGGCGCCAGGGTTCACAACCTAAAAAATATTGATATTGATATTCCTAGAAATAAACTAGTGGTTATTACTGGATTATCGGGCTCTGGAAAATCTTCATTGGCTTTTGACACGATTTATGCCGAAGGACAACGCCGTTATGTGGAATCTTTGTCGGCTTATGCAAGGCAGTTTTTATCCTTAATGGAAAAACCAGATGTCGATCATATTGAAGGCCTGTCTCCGGCAATTTCTATTGAGCAAAAGGCCACTTCACATAATCCACGCTCGACCGTTGGTACGATTACTGAGATTTATGATTATTTAAGATTGTTGTTTGCTCGTGCTGGCATCCCCAAGTGTCCAGAGCACGAAATTGATCTTGAATCGCAAACCATCTCTCAAATGGTTGACAGTATTATCGCCCTGCCTAAAGGTGAAAAAATTATGTTGTTAGCGCCCATCGTACAAAATCGCAAGGGTAGCCACAAAAAACTATTAGAAGAGTTATCACACCAAGGATTTTTACGCGCCAGAGTTGATGGTGAAGTGGTGTATATGGATGAAATGAATGAGCTGAATGGCAAAACCAACCACACAATAGAAATTGTTATTGATCGCCTTAAGGTTCGTAAAGACATTGCTTCGCGTTTATCTGAATCTTTAGAGACAGCGCTTAATTTAAGCAGTGGATTGGTTAAAGTGTTGCCGATGAGTGAAGAGTCAACTTGGGATGAAATGGTATTTTCTGCCAAATTTTCTTGTATTGAATGTGGTTATTCACTCACCGAGTTAGAGCCAAGGCTTTTTTCTTTTAACAATCCAGTAGGTGCCTGCCCCACTTGTGATGGATTGGGTGTTAAAGATATGTTTGATGCGCAAAAAGTAGTGGCCAATCCAGGTCTTAGTTTGGCTGATGGTGCGATTTATGGCTGGGGCCGTTCTAATGCTTATTTTTATCAAATTTTAATGTTGGTGAGCCAGTATTACGGATTTGACATTGAAACTACTTATGAAGATTTGAGTGATGAGCATAAAAAAATTGTGCTGTATGGTAGTGGCGAGGACGAGATTGATTTTTCTAGAATCAAAGGCCGTAAAGGCTGGTCTAATAAGCCAAAACCTTTTGAAGGGGTAATTCCGCGCATGATGCGTCGTTACGAAGAGAGCGAGATTCGTTCGGTTCGAGAAGAGTTGTCACGCTATGTGGTGAGTAAAGATTGTATAGAGTGTGATGGCGATCGACTCAACGAATCTGCTAGAAATGTCTTCATCGGTGGGAAAAACTTGTCATATATTACCAAGCTTTCCATTGCTAATATTTATGAATTTTTGAATACACTTAAACTAGAAGGCTCTAGAGCACAAATTGCCGATAAGGTTTTGAAAGAGATTATTCAGCGATTGGAGTTTTTGATTAATGTTGGGCTGGATTATCTAAGTCTTGATCGCAGAGCCAATTCTCTATCGGGTGGTGAGGCTCAGCGGATTCGTCTTGCCAGCCAAATTGGTGCAGGACTCATGGGGGTTTTGTATGTTTTAGATGAGCCTTCTATTGGTCTACATCAACGTGATAATCAAAAACTCTTAAATACACTGACGTATCTACGGGATATTGGCAATACGGTGATTGTGGTTGAACACGATGCAGATGCTATTAAGCAAGCAGATTATGTGATTGATATTGGCCCTGGCGCGGGCATGCATGGTGGCGAGATTATTGCAACAGGCACCCCGGAAGAGGTGGCAAACAATCCAAAATCTTTAACTGGTGATTATATTAGTGGCAGACAGAGCATTGAAGTGCCTAGTGTGCGCAAAACCTCAGATCGTTGGATTGAAATTAAAGGCGCTAATGGTAACAATTTAAATCGGGTTGATTTATCTATCCCTGTTGGTGTATTGACTTGTATCACGGGTGTATCTGGATCGGGTAAATCAACACTTATTAATGATACTTTGTACGCTTTAGCAGCGCGTGATTTAAACCGCGCACAAACAACACCAGCAGAATTTGACACCATCACAGGGTTAGAGAATTTTGATAAAATTGTGAACATTGATCAAAGCCCAATTGGGCGAACGCCACGCTCTAATCCTGCTACTTATACAGGTATATTTTCTTTGGTTCGTGATCTTTTTTCTCAGACGTTGGAAGCCAGAAGTCGAGGCTATAAGGCAGGGCGTTTTAGTTTTAATGTGAAAGGCGGGCGTTGTGAAGCATGCAAGGGAGACGGCCTGATTAAAGTGGAAATGCACTTTTTACCTGATATTTATGTGTCTTGTGATGTGTGTCATGGTGATAGATACAACCGTGAAACATTAGAGATTACGTATAAGGGCAAAACCATCTCACAGGTGCTAAATATGACAGTTGAGACGGCTGTAGAGTTTTTTGAGCCTATGCCAAAAATTAAACAAAAGCTACAAACCCTGATGGATGTTGGTTTATCGTATATTACCTTAGGTCAAAATGCCACCACCTTATCAGGCGGTGAAGCACAACGCATCAAACTGGCTAAAGAGTTGTCAAAACTTGATACAGGTCAGACGCTTTATATTTTGGACGAGCCCACAACTGGCCTGCATTTTCATGATATTAAGCAATTGTTATCAGTGATTAATCGTCTACGTGAAAGAGAAAACACCATTGTGATTATTGAGCACAATCTGGACGTCATTAAAACAGCAGATTGGATTGTTGATTTAGGCCCTGAAGGGGGTGATAAAGGTGGGTGTATTGTGGCAACAGGCACCCCAGAAACTGTGAGTACAGTTAAAGGATCTTATACAGGTCAGTATTTACAGAGTTATCTATAAGCTGTTTAGTTGAAAATCAGTGATTTTATAATGGTAGTCTCTGCCATTTTTAACTTGTTTAATGGAGATGGGTAGGTGTGGATATTCTGGAAAAAAATAAGCCTCTAGTTGATCGCCTTTGTCAATTTTTTCAATTTTAATGGCGTTAATTTTTTTTTGATTTAGGCTGATTAATTGGTTGCCAGTTTTTCTATAATGCTGCTGCTCAATAGACTTTCCATTAGCCATTTGGTAGTGAAAATCAGTCTTGTTTGGGGTTTTCTTTAAGTCATGAGCCAGCGCTAAAAATAAATTAAGCGGATCTACGATTACGCCAGGATTAGCGTACCAAGTCAGTACGGTAGGTTGGATTTTGGTTGGGTTTGAGACAACTTTATGACGCTTGGCGTTAATATCAATTGAGTAGTTCTTCTTCACTTGCGCATCTTCTAGCTCCATAATTTGATAGTTAATGCTATTGACACCTAACTGCTCGATTGCAAACGTGGAGCTTGCAGCCACAGAATATTTTTTGATAAGCGCTGCTATGCCTGTGGTTTTGGCGTTAGCCGTGTAGAAATAATTATCTTCTAATTTATTTAGTATTCGAATTTCTTCTGCAATTTTTAAACCATTAATAGACAGTTGGTATTTGGCAGTATGAGGCTCAAGCGCTTGAGTGCTCGCTGAAAAAAATCCAACCATGATTATTAATGCGGTTTTTATAGACATTGATTATCTAATATAACGTGATTATCTTTGAGTGATAATCGACCTTGGGCAAAGCAATGAATAACTTTAGGGAATAATTTGTGTTCCTCAGTTAATACCCGTTTGGCGAGTGACTCAGCAGTGTCGTTTGTAAGTACTTGAATGCGAGATTGGGCAATAATAGGTCCGCCATCTAACTCGTCAGTGACAAAATGAATGCTCACACCGTGTTCGTTTTCACCGGCATCAAGTGCTCTTTGATGCGTATTAAGACCTTGAAATTTAGGTAATAAAGAAGGATGAATATTAAGTATTTTCCCTACATATTTTCGCGTAAATCCCGCTGTGAGAATACGCATAAAACCCGCCAAAATAATAATATCCGGGTTGTATTGATCAATAATTTGGCTTAACTGTTGATCGAATGCTTCTCGGGTAGGGAATTGTGTGTGATTGAGCACATGGGTAGGGATGTTTTCTATTTTGGCACGTTTAAGTCCAAAAGCTTCTTCTTTGTTGCTAATAACCGCTTGAATGTCTAGATCAATTTTTGCAGTATTGTCAATAATAGACTGAAGGTTAGAGCCACTTCCAGAAATTAAGATAACACCTTTCATTTAGATAATAACTTGGCTGCCTTCATTGGCAACAATTTCACCAATTAGCCAAGCTTTTTCCCCTTGCTCGTTCATATGTTCGATGGCCGATTTACTTTGTTCAGCAGGCACAACAAGTACCATACCAACACCACAGTTAAAGACGCGATACATTTCCATGATGTCGATATTACCATTGTCTTGTAAAAAATGGAATATCTCAGGCAATACCCAGGAGGTATTGTCTAGTTTTGCGGCCAAGTTGCCTGGTAATACTCTGGGAATATTTTCCAAGAGTCCACCACCAGTAATGTGAGAGATTGCATGTACAGGATATTGTTCAATCAGTGATAAAACCGATTTAACATAAATTTTAGTGGGCTCGATGAGTGCTTTTAATTGAGCATCTGTTGGTTTGGATTGCTCTAAAACTTTACGAATCAGGGAATAGCCATTTGAATGTGGACCTGATGAAGCTAAGGCGATAATATGATCGCCATGAGCCACTTTTTTGCCATCGATAACTTTGTCTTTGTCAGCAATGCCAACGCAGAAGCCCGCGAGATCATAATCCTCACCTTGGTACATGCCCGGCATTTCGGCAGTTTCACCACCAATAAGTGCACAGCCTGACTGTTTACAGCCTTCACCAATACCAGTAATTACCGACACTGCAATTTCAGTATTGAGTTTTCCTGTGGCATAGTAATCTAAGAAAAATAAAGGCTCCGCACCTTGTACAATTAAGTCATTAACGCACATGGCAACTAAATCAATGCCAATGGTATCATGCTTGTTAAGCATTTCGGCAACTTTGAGCTTAGTGCCAACACCATCAGTGCCAGAAATTAAAACTGGATTTTTGTATTTATTGATTGGCAGTTCAAACATTGCACCAAAGCCGCCCAGTCCTGCTAAAACGCCCTCTCTTTCAGTGGCCTTGGCAATGGGTTTTATGTGTTCGATTAGCTCACTACCTTTGGTAATATCAACGCCTGAGTCTTGGTAAGTCAATGATGACATCTTAGTTTTTTTCCGTATAATTAATATTTTTTTCTAGTAAAAAAATGAATTTTAGCCTTTCTTCTTTGCCAAACGCACTGTCAATTTTACGCATTATTTTAACAGTGCCAGTTGTAATGACCTTGTTAAATCAAAATTATTCTTGGACAATTATTTTGTTCTTTATTGCTGGTGTTACAGATGCATTAGATGGATGGATTGCTAAGCGATTTTCCTGTCAAAGCAGACTGGGCTCTATTTTGGATCCAATGGCAGATAAGTTGTTGCTGGCAGGTAGCTTCATCACACTTCATGTGATTGGTTTATTGCCGTTGTGGTTGTTAATGTTGGTATTTCTACGTGATGTGATGATTGTGGCAGGAACTGTGGGGTATTTTTTAGGTACAGATACTTCTCAAGATGAATTATTAACACCATCAAATCTGTCTAAATTTAATACTGTTTTGCAAATTGCATTGGTGTTATTTTTAGTGATTGTACAAATTTATCCAGTGATTATCCAGTGGACAGACATGTTCTTTATTGTGGTTGCTACTTCAACAGTTCTTAGTGGCGCGGATTACATGTGGATATGGATTAAACAAGTTATCTTGCAGGAACGCCGATAGTGGACCAATTAGGCCTGCCGTTTGCACTCAATGCCAAAATGCTTTGGTGCAACTTTATTGGAGATAAAAATCAGCAAATTGTTGAATTTTTAACGCATTTATTTACTCACCCGTCCTCTTCTGTTGTGTATGTATATGGCGGCAAATCAAGCGGTAAGACGCACCTATTACAAGGCTGTACATTTGAAGCGTTAGATCGGTCACAACGTGTGGTTTATCTTGATTTTGGGCAAGATATGCCTGAGGGAGTTTTGAATGGTCTAGAAGGCAATGACTGGGTGTGTATTGACAATGTTGAGTGTTTGAATGAGACACAACAACAAGAACTGTTCGATCTTTATAATCGATCTGCAAGCACTTCTGTTAAATTACTTGTGAGTGGTAACGTCTTACCAAGCGATTTAAATGTAATAAAAGATCTAAAAACACGCCTGTCTCTAACAACCTTGTTTGGCTTAGAAGCGTTGAGTGATGAGTGCAAAAAAAATATTATCGCTCAGAAAATGAATGAGCGTAATTTAAGAGTTGAACATAAGATTTATGATTATTTGTTGAAGTATTATTCACGAGATTTAACTGATTTATTAAACGCAATCGATCAGTTAGACAAGGCTTCATTACAACAAAAAAATAGAATTACCATTCCATTAATTAAGCAGGTATTAAGTATATAGCTTGTCTTTACGAGCGAGTTCTAAATTTAAATTTTGCGATTTTTGGCATTAATTGAGAAAATGGGATTTTTTCAAAAGTGCCATATTTTGTTTTGACAGTATTAACCAGCTCGACAATATTGTCAATAGCATCAGCAGGCGAATGGTTAATAATCTCCTGTAATGCAAGCAACCCGCCCATTTTTATCTTAGATTGCTGTCCAACTGACAAGCTAGACTGATGGTGTGATTTTAAGACAAAATCACTATTGGCGCGAAGATGGTGATACAAAGACTGACAGTTGAGTGAAGATTTTTCATTTAAACAGGCGCCAAATTCTTTTTCAGCTATGCAATCTTTGGCGCCAAATTGACAGCCACATCGACCACTCAAGATAAGATGTGAAAAAGGGCAAGTGTAATGGTTAATACTCATAATAAGACTTTAATATTGACTTAGACATTATAATAGTGTCTTTTATTTTAGCGTTAAACAGTTCATGAATTACCTGCCTATTTTTATTGATATTAAACAGAAACCTTGTTTAGTAGTTGGCGGTGGCGATATCGCGCTGCGTAAAATCAATCTATTATTAAAAGCAGATGCAGCAGTAACGTGCGTTTCAAAAGAGTGTTGTGATGGAATTGAAGAACTGATTAAAAACAATCAAATCACTTATGTTGAAAAATCATTTGAAGCATCTGATATCAATAGACAAGTTTTAATTGTTTCTGCAACCGACGATTCAACACTAAATATGCACGTCTCTGAGTTGGCAAAAGCTGCCAATATTCCAGTCAATGTAGTGGATTCGCCAGACTTGTGTTCATTTATTATGCCATCAATTGTTGATCGCTCACCGATTGTGATTGCGATTTCATCTGCAGGCAAGGCACCAGTATTAGCACGCTTGATTCGTGCAAAATTAGAAAGCACTATTCCACATGCGTATGGCAAGTTGGCAGAGTTGGCAGGAAACTTTAGAGACCAGGTTAAAGAAAAATTTAACAATATCGAAGATCGACGTTATTTTTGGGAAAAATCTTTTTCTGGTGTTGTGGCAGAAAAAGTATTCTCAGGCAAGATTGATGAGGCTAAGGCAGATTTACAAGCGCAACTTGATGGCAGTACTGATAGCAGTGTGGGCGAGGTATATTTAGTTGGCGGCGGTCCGGGTGATCCAGATTTATTGACTTTCAAAGCATTACGCTTGATGCAACAAGCTGATGTTATTTTGTACGATCGTTTGGTGTCAGATGGAGTGATGGAGCTTGTTCGTCGTGATGCAGAACTGATTTACGTGGGTAAAGAGCGTGATAATCATGCGGTACTACAAGGCGATATTAATCAATTATTGGTTGATTTAGCCAAACAAGGCCGACGCGTTTGTCGTCTTAAAGGCGGCGATCCATTTATTTTTGGCCGAGGTGGCGAAGAGATTGAAACGCTAGCTGAAAATAATATTCCGTTCCAGGTAG
>JAUWPG010000018.1 GCA_030611725.1 Gammaproteobacteria bacterium | reverse complement strand
GAGTAACTTTATTAAATATGCACATCTGTGCAAACGCTATGGTGCAGCGATTATTGTCATGGCCTTTGATGAAGCTGGCCAGGCTGATACACAAGAACGAAAAATAGAAATCTGTACAGATGCCTACAACATCTTAGTTAATGAAGTTAACTTCCCGCCTGAAGACATTATCTTTGATCCAAATATTTTTGCGGTAGCAACGGGTATTGAAGAGCACAATAACTACGGTGTAGACTATATTGAAGCAACCCGTGAGATTACCAAGAATCTGCCTTATGCCAAAATATCAGGTGGTGTGTCTAACGTCTCTTTCTCCTTTAGGGGCAACAACCCTGTGCGTGAGGCGATTCACTCAGTATTTTTATATCATGCAGTAAAAGCTGGCATGACCATGGGCATCGTCAATGCCGGCCAGCTGGTGATTTATGATGATATCGATCCAGAGCTTAAAAAAGCGGTAGAAGATGTTGTGCTTAATAGCGATAAAGAAGCCGGTGAGCGCTTGGTCGATCTTGCGCCAAAATTCTCAGGAACTGGCGAAGTGCAAGAAAATAAAAGAGATCTTGAATGGCGCACTTGGTCGGTTGAAAAACGCTTGGAACACTCTTTGATTAAAGGTATTACCGAGTTTATTGATGAAGACACCCAAGAGGCGATGGACAAACTGGGTCGCCCTATTTTGGTGATTGAAGGCCCATTAATGGATGGTATGAATGTCGTGGGTGATCTATTTGGTGATGGCAAGATGTTCTTACCACAAGTGGTCAAATCTGCTCGCGTGATGAAAAAATCAGTTGCTTATTTGGATCCTTTTTTAGAGGATGAAAAACAAGATTGTCAATCAAGCACTCAAGGCAAAATATTAATGGCCACAGTTAAGGGTGATGTACATGATATTGGCAAGAATATTGTTGGTGTGGTGCTGTCTTGTAATAATTATGAAATTATTGATCTGGGTGTTATGGTGCCAGCTGAAACCATTCTTAAAACCGCCATCAAAGAAAATGTAGATATTATTGGGCTTTCCGGCCTTATCACCCCATCATTAGATGAAATGGTATTTGTTGCCAAAGAAATGACTCGCCAAGGGTTTGAGTTACCCCTACTGATTGGTGGTGCCACCACCTCCATTGCACACACAGCCGTAAAAATTGAACCGCAATATGACAAAGGTGTGTTTTACGTAAAAGACGCCTCCAAAGCTGTGGGTGTTGTCGCTTCGTTACTATCAGATAAGCTAAAACCAGGGTTGGTGCAAAGTACCAAAAAAGATTATGAGCAAGTTAGAGAAAGGCGTGCCAATAAAGGCAAGAGCAAACTTATAAGCCTTGAAGCCGCTAGAAAAAACAAACCCAAACTTAAATTTGATGCAATCACAACGCCTAACAAACTTGGCATTCATGTATTTAAAGGTTATGATTTAAATGAAATTTTTGAATTTATTGATTGGGTGCCTTTTTTCCGTACTTGGGAGCTCGCTGGAAAATTTCCAGACATTCTCACCGATGAAGTAGTGGGTGAATCGGCTACAGCACTCTTTAAAGATGCAAAAGCCATGTTAAAAAAAGTCATTGACGAAAAATTACTCCAAGCCAATGCAGTGGTAGGCATCTTCCCAGCTAACAGTACAAACGAAGACATTGAGCTGTATGATGATAAGGGCAATGTGCTGATGACACTCAATCATCTACGCCAACAACTCGATAAAAAAGGCAACACGCCTAACTTTTGCCTAAGTGACTTTATCGCCCCTAAAGACAGCGACATACAAGATTATATGGGTGCGTTTGCAGTTACAGCCGGTATTAATATTGATCCATTGGTCAAAGCCTATGAGGCTGATCATGATGATTACAACTCAATTATGATTAAAGCAGTGGCTGATCGCCTTGCTGAAGCCTTTGCTGAAATGATGCATTACAAATTTCGTACTGAGCTATGGGGCTATAGCAACGAAGGTTTTAATAATGATAAATTCATTAAAGAAGATTACCATGGCATCCGCCCTGCCCCTGGCTACCCTGCTTGCCCTGAACATAGTGAAAAACAAAAACTATGGGAATTACTCAATGTTGAGAAAAACATCGGCATGACACTCACTAGCTCGTACGCCATGCTACCAACAGCTAGTGTTAGTGGCTGGTATTTTGCACATCCTAAATCACGCTATTTTGGTGTGGCAAAAATCAACCAACAACAAGTTGAGGACTATGCCAAACGAAAAGGTGTTTCAATTGAGCAGGCAGAAAGGCTGCTCTCGCCTAATTTAGAATAACGTTATAGCTGTGCGGCGCAAACGAAGCGCAACGTAGTTTGCGTCCAAACGAGCGCCTTGTTAGCTTTTGTCATTGGTTGTCAGCTCTCTTTTCCATTTCAGTTTTTTTTCAATGGAAGTAATAATCATCCCTGCAATATCCTTACCTGTTGCCGATTCAATACCTTCAAGGCCAGGTGATGAGTTTACTTCAAGTAAAAGAGGGCCTGATTTAGACCTAATGATGTCTACACCGGCAACTTGTAAGCCTAAAATTTTCGCAGCTTTCACTGCTAAAGACCTTTCCTCTGGTGTAATTTTAACAACTGATGCCGTGCCGCCTTGATGTAGATTTGCTCGAAACTCTCCGGGTGCCGCCGTTCTTTCAATAGATGCTACAACTTTACCATCGATGACAAAGCATCTTAAATCTTTACCATTAGCTTCTTTAATGAACTTCTGTACTAGTAGGTTTACTTTGAGTGATTTAAAAGCATTAATAACACTTTCGGCAGCTTTTTTTGTTTCAGCTAAAACAACGCCTTTACCTTGGGAGCCTTCTAATAATTTCACAATCAATGGTGCTCCACCAACCATTTCAATGAGGTCATTTGTATCCATCGGAGAATTAGCAAAGCCCGTAGTTGGGATATTAACACCACCTTTGAGCATAAGCTGTAACGAAAACAATTTATCTCTTGATTGAGAAATTGCAGAAGATGAATTGGTTGTATATATTCCCATGCTTTCGAATTGGCGTGCTAAGGCTGTGCCATAAAAGGTAACACTCGGACGAATGCGAGTGATTGTAGCATCAAGGTCATTAAGCAAGCTACCCCCTCGATAATGTGCTTCTGGCTCTAGTGCGTCCAATTTCATATAACATTGCTTAATATTTAAAAATAGCATTTCGTGCCCACGCTCATTACCCGCTTCTAGCAGCCTTTGATTACTATATAGCAATTCATTACTTGCTAGCAAACCAATTTTTAGACCGGTTTTATCGGACTCCTTCTTACCGTAATAGGCCTTAAGTAGCGTATCTGTTGTTTCGCCAAGTGTACATATCAGCGATGGATCTACGATTGTACGACCAATCATTGCCTCACGACCCAATAGCATCCTAAAGCCCATTGAATCTCTATTTGCCAATGTAAGCTCTATATCCCAAATATGCTCTCCCAACTTTATTTGCACACTGATTACAAACCGTTTTTCAGATATCCCGCTTGAACTTTTAACAACTCTTTTATCAACTACACGCTGCTCACATCTAATTACTGTTCGTCGATTATTTTGTATCGGGTGAATCTCAAAACTAACCCAAGACTCACCTTCACGGCGAAATGGCTGAATATTAAATGCATGTATAGATGATGTTTTAGCGCCCGAATCTACGCGAGCCTTAATTGCTGGTATACCTAATTCAGGGAAAGAACACCATTCTTCACATCCAATAACAAGTTTTGAATTTTCTTTAGTCAATTTATTTTCCTAATTGGGTTAAAAACTAAGGTGCGAGCTTAACTCGCACCAAAATAATAGCTTAACAGAAAAACTTAATTTTGATATATGTCCGTTTCAATGTTTTATTAAACAATCTCCAAGTATAATTTTATACTGAAACTTTTACATTGCTTGACTATCCAGTCTCAATCAACTTTATAACAGGGGTTATTCATGTTTTCCTATATTAGAAATTATTTTCTTTCTATTTGCCTTATTCTGATCGCCAGCCCAGGATTTTCTGCTCACGTCAATATGCCCGAGCTAACCATGAAGGATATCGAAGTTGGTAAAGGGTTAGAAGCCCTTCCGTTTTCCGTTGTCGAGGTTCACTACACAGGGAAGCTCAAAGACGGCAAGGTGTTTGATTCAAGTATTGAGCGCGGCGAACCGTTGCGATTCACCCTAGGTGCTGGCCAAGTAATTGAGGGGTGGGATATTGGCATACGAGGCATGAAGACGAAAGGTCGACGTATGTTAAATATCCCACCCGGACTGGCTTATGGCGAGCAAGGTGCCGGTGATGTTATACCACCGAATGCCACATTGAGTTTCGAGGTTGAATTAATTTCTGTAACGCCACCCCCTTTTGCAAATATCGGTAATTCCGAGTTACAAACCAAGTTGGAAAATAGCACCAAGTTAATTGATATCCGTCGCTCTGAGGAATGGAATGAGACAGGTGTTGTCGATGATAGTATCAAGTTAACTGCCTTTGATAAACAGGGTCGACTTCTTCAGTCCTTTATAAACGGGCTTCAGAAAATAGTTCAACCTGGTGAAGAGTTCATGGTAATTTGCCGCACTGGAAACCGCACCGCGGCATTGTCTAATTGGCTCGTAACTAAGGGCGGTTACAAGAATGTCATAAACGTTCAGAACGGTATTACCTCGTGGATTAAAGAAGGACGACCAATTAAAAAAACTCGGTAAATAAAAACGCGTTTATTGATTCAGATTACTTTGGTTTATCCAAACAAATACATTCAATTAAACGCTCTACTTGACGAGTGCAACAACCATTTCCACCTGTGGCGTAAGTCTTCTTTTTAACCTCTTCTAGCGTTGTGGCTCCATTTGCAATGGCGTTGATAATATCCATTTTCAAAACTTCATTACATACGCATAAATTTTTATCCAAATTCTTTTTAAGAATATTAGGAAGTTTGTCTAAAGGATTGGCAACAATATTAAGAGTTGACTTCAATACTACGTAACTCTTTGGCTAATTGATCCAATGAACTGTTAATGAGTTTAAAAGCACCCTCAGCACCATACAACTTAGCAACCTCAAGCGCTTCGTTGATAACAACTTTATAAGGCACTTCAATGCTGTTTTTAAGCTCGTAAGTACCGAGATAAAGCACTGCATGTTCAACCGAGCCTAGCTCGTCTGCCTTTCTTGAAATAGTTGGTGCAATCAACTCGTCTAACTCAGTTCTATTTTTAAGGATATTGATAAACAAATTAGAGAAGAAAGCTTTAGAGATTTTGCCTTCTTTTTGATTAAGGAATTGCTGCTCAATTTGCAAGACTTCACCACCTGAAACTAGGTATTGATACACTGCTTGGACTACTCGCTCGCGAGAGCGTCGTTTTGAAGTTTTATAAGACATCGTTAAAAAGCGTGAGAGTCAGCTTGCTTCATCAAATAAAGCATTTCAATCATGGCCATGGTCGCCTCTTCACCCTTATTGCCTTTATAGCCGCCCGCCCTACCAATGGTTTGATCCATGTTAGAAGTGGTTAATACGCCAAAGGCTGTCGGAATTTCATATTGATAAGACACATCAGCCACACCACGTGTACATTCGGTACAAATAAAATCAAAATGTGGGGTTTCTCCATTAATCACAGCACCCAAAGTTACAATGCCATCGTATAGATTTTCATTGCCAACTTTTTGTGCGGCTAAACGCTTAGCCAATAGTGGAATCTCAAAAGCGCCTGGCGCATAAAATACATTGACGTTATTCTTGTTAATGCCGTATTTATCCAGTGTTTCTTTTGCAGCTGCTAGTAATTTGTCACCAATATCTTGATAAAAATAACCCACAATAATAGCAATTTTGCTGTCAGCGAGAAAATCTTGATTGGCATCGCGATCAAATTTAAATTCCATAGTTTTCCTTATTGTTTAGTATCAACATACTCAACCACTTCCAAGCCAAAGCCCTTAAGTCCATGTAGTTTTCTAGGACTGCCTAAAATTCTCATTTTCTTAACGCCCAGGTCAGACAAAATCTGCGCACCGACACCATAAGTTTTAATGTCATCACCGCCATTGTCTCGAACTGTAGAATCAATATTTTGTAGGATTGATTTATCTGTTTGTTTTCTTAACAATAAGAACACACCACTGTCTGATTTAGCAATATGCTTGAGTGCTGACTCAATACCAAAGCTTGGATTAGCCTCATGTAGCACATCTTTAAAGGTGTCTTCCATGTGTACACGTACACAAGTTGTATTGTCTTGTGTAATCTTGCCTTTAACTAAGGCTAGATGGGTTTCGTTATGAATACTGTCAAGGAATGAAACCAGTCTAAAGGTTGCATGCTCAGTTTTAAATTCACGTTCATTAATGCGCTCAATGGTTTTTTCATTTTCAACACGATAAGAGATTAAATCTTCAATCGTGCCCCATTTAATAGTATGTTTTTCAGCAAAAATCTCTAAATCGTTGCGGCGCGCCATGGTGCCATCTTCGTTCAAGATTTCTACAATTACTGACGCTGGCTCATAGCCTGCTAAACGTGCTAAATCACAACCAGCTTCGGTATGGCCTGCGCGAATTAACACACCACCAGGTTGTGCCATCAGTGGAAAAATATGGCCCGGTTGTACGATATCAGAAGGTGTTGCATCTTTTGCCACTGCATCTAAAACTGTCTTAGCTCTATCCGCTGCTGAGATGCCTGTTGTTACACCCTCTACTGCCTCAATTGATACGGTAAAGTTGGTGCCGTTGGCATCATTATTCTGCGCTACCATAAGTGGTAAATTAAGTTGCTTACAACGCTCTTGCGTTAAAGTTAAGCAAATCAAACCACGGCCATGCGTCGCCATGAAATTAATGTCTTCCTTGGTACAGGTTTCTGCAGGGATGATTAAGTCGCCCTCATTCTCACGGTCCTCATCATCCATAAGAATGATCATCTTGCCTTGTTTATAGTCTTCTAAAATTTCTTCAATGGTGGCTTTTGTCATGATTTATTTTGTGTTTAATAATTGTTCAAGGTGTCGGGCAACAATATCAACTTCAAGATTAACTTTGCTGCCCACACTTAGCTGGCCTAATGTTGTTGATGTTAATGTATGTGGAACAATGTTCACATCAAATATATTGCTTTCAATAATGTTTACCGTTAAGCTCACGCCATTAATAGTAATGGAGCCTTTCCTGGCTATGTATTTTACCAAACTCTGTGGTGCGCTAATTTTAAAACGTGTGGAATCGCCTTCAAGGTATTTGTCGACCACTTCACCCTGCCCATCTACATGGCCACTAACTAGATGGCCATCAATGCCTTGATCAAGCCTTAAGGCTTTTTCAAGGTTGACATTATCACCCACTAATAAATCATCAAAAATAGAGCAATCTAACGTCTCTTGAGAGAGGTCCGCAGTGAAAGTATCATTACCGATTGAAATCACGGTTAAACACACGCCATTTACGGCAATACTATCACCAATTACAACATTGGAAAAATCAAGTGTAGTGAATCTAAAACTAAGCACTGCACCTTTGTCGTGCATATCCTTAGTTTTGATTTGACCAATGGCTTGAATAATGCCTGTGAACATAGAGAATGTTAACTATATTAAAGAGTGCTAATTTTACGCTAATTGTTACAACAACTCTTTGTTTTCAAAGCAATAACAAAAACTGGCGCCCAGCAGTACGATTACCCATGCAAGATAAACCCATAGCATTACCAGCATAAGTATGGACAATGTGCCATAAATTAACTCATACATCGGAAAATATTGAATAAAGATAAGCATTGCATATTTAACTACTTCTAGCAACACAGCCGCAATCAGGCCTGCCTTAAGCGCATTAATAAAACGTACACTTTCTAATGGAACCGCATAATACAAAACTGAAAAACTAAGAAAAGACAGTAAAAATGGCAGTAAGAAAGGCGCATATTCAGTAGTAGGCAGGCCATTAAATAACTCTAATGCCATCATATAAGAGCTAAAAAATAACGAGGCACCTAACAATATCGGGCTTAGAAACAAAACAAATAAATAAGACACCAAACCTTGCATCCAATGACGATGGTGCGCATCGTGCCACATTGAATTAACACGCTTGTCTACTTCATATAAAAGCAGCATCACTGCAAATACTAAAAAACCAAAAGTTAGACCTTTAAGCGCTTGTGCTTGCGCAATAAATTGTTGAATATAATCTTTAGCCACGTCGTAGTTTTGCGGCAAGAGTTGAGTAAATAAAAACTGCTCTAGATATTGCTGAAAATCAGCAAAGTATGGCGAAAGAGAGAAAACACTTAACCCTAACGCTAAACCAGGCACAATAGCGAACAAAGTATCGAATGACAGTATTGCAGCGGAATCAAAGCCTTGATGCTTAAAAAACCTTTTTAACGCTGCTGTAATCATTCTATCCTTGTGATTTTAAATAATCCTCATAGTTGCCAGAATAGTAATGCACGCCATCTTCTTTAAGCTCTACCACTTTGGTAGATAATGAAGAGACAAACTCTCTATCGTGACTGACAAAGATTAGTGTACCCTCATAATTATCCAGGGCAAGATTAAGTGCTTCAATTGACTCTATGTCAAGGTGATTAGTTGGCTCATCCATCACCAAGACATTTGGTTGTTGCAGCATTAATTTACCAAACAACATTCTGCCTCGCTCGCCACCTGAAAGTGATTTAACACTCTTAATGATATCATCTTTACCAAACAACATTTTTCCAAGCACAGCTCGCATATCTTGCATGTCTTGCTTAGGCTGTTTGAATTGTGCCATCCAATCTAGTACATTCATGTCTTCTTTAAAATCAGCGCTATTGTCTTGCGCATAATAGCCAATATTGATATTATCGCTCCACTTGATCTTGCCTTTGTCAGACTTAAGATCACCAACTAGGGTGCGTAATAATGTAGTTTTACCAATACCATTTTGACCAATAATAGCCACACGCTCACCAACTTCAAATAAAAAATTAATATCTTTAAGCACATGAAGATCATCAAAACTCTTATCCAATCCCTCAACTTCTAGTACATTTCTATGGAGTTTATTTTCTTGATTGAAATAAATGTAAGGACTCACTCTTGAAGAAGGTTTAATATCGTCAAGCTCAATTTTTTCAAGTTGCTTCTGACGTGATGTGGCTTGTTTTGCCTTAGAAGCGTTTGATGAAAAACGAGACACAAAGTGCTTCAATTCTTTAATCTTAGCTTCTTTTTTCGAATTATCAGCCTGCATTTTTTCTTGAATAGCAGTTGATGCAATCATGAACTGGTCGTAGTTTCCTGGAAAGGTATTTAGCGCGCCGTAGTCTAAATCAGACATGTGCGTACACACCCCATTTAAAAAGTGTCTATCATGAGAAATAATAACCATGGTCGCTTTACGCTCGTTTAATACATCTACTAGCCAGCTAATTGAGTTAATATCCAAGTTATTGGTCGGCTCATCTAGTAACAAAATTTCAGGGTTAGAGAACAAGGCTTGCGCTAACAAAATACGCATTTTCCAACCAGGTGCAATCTCGCTCATTAAGCCATAATGCTCTTCCTCAGGAATGTCTAAACCCAGCAACAATTCACTGGCTGACGACTCAGCCATATAACCATCCATCTCAGCAAACTCCATTTCAAGCTCTGCCACTTTAATGCCATCCTTTTCACTCATTTCTGGTAAGGCATAAATACGATCTCTTTCTTTTTTAATTTCCCAAAGTTTTTCATGACCCATGATGACCGTATCAACCACACGAAACTCTTCGTAAGCAAATTGATCCTGGCGTAAAATTCCAAGTCTTTCACCTTCACTAATACTAACCGTGCCGTTACTAGGCTTTAATTCACCCGTTAGAATTTTCATGAAAGTTGACTTACCACAACCATTTGCGCCAATCAAACCGTAGCGATTGCCGCCTTGAAATTTGACAGAAATATTTTCAAATAAGGGTTTTTCACCAAATTGCATGGTGATATTGGCAGTAGAGATCATAATAGATGGCTAAATTTACAAAAAGCAGTATTATCCCCTAATAGCGACAAAAGCTCAACTAGTGGTATCTATATTTAGGGTATAAAATACCTAGTTATTTATAATTAATACTTAAATATTTATGCTTGAAAAAACTGGTCAATATCCCGATAAGAACCTATTAACTGCTATCTTGGTGTTGATTGTATTCGGCTGGATAATGTCTTTTTCTGCTTCTGCACATCTTAACGGCATACCAAAAGTTGTAATGCAAGGTATGTTTATAGTACTCGGACTGGGTGTTGGTTTTTTTGTCCTAAAAATACCAATTATATTTTTAAAAAAATATTCGCCTATTTTGTTCTTTATTACCCTAATACTGCTTGCCATGGTTTTTTTGCCTGAACCTATTGGGCGTTCAGTTAAAGGGTCGACTCGTTGGATTAGTCTTGGGATATTTAATTTTCAACCTTCTGAAATGATGAAATTGGTGATGATTTTATTTATGGCTGGATTTTTAATTCGACAAGAGAATGACCTGAAAAAACCATGGACAGGACTTGTAAAAACGCTGATCATTGTCTCGCTGGCCGATATCTTGTTGTTGCTTGAAACAGATCTTGGTGCAACTGTCATTATTACTATTACCGCTTTAACCATGCTGTTTGTTGCTGGTGTATACCTTAAGCAATTAGCCATTGTAGGTATTGGATTAATTAGTATTACTGGCATTGGCCTGTATATAGATGGTTTAAATGGTGGTGTTAGATGGATAAGATTGACAGATTTTTGGCAAAAAGATTTATGGTTCAACGACAGTGAAAAGGTCTACCAAACCAAACAAGCTTTAATCGGTATTGCTAGGGGTGATTGGACTGGAACTGGTTTAGGTGCTGGAATTCAAAAATACACCAAGCTCCCCGAAGCACACACTGATATGATTTTTGCCGTTATTGGGGAAGAGCTGGGCATTATTGGAATGCTTTTTGTTTTATTTTTGTTTACCTATATCATAGGGAAAAGCTTCAATATCGCTAAAAACGCACTTAAAAATGGCAAGAAATACAGTTCGTATGTTGCCTTTGGTATTTGCACTTGGTTCTCTATGCAAATAGGCGTGAATATTGCCATGAATCTAGGATTGATACCAATTAAAGGCTATACTTTGCCATTTATTAGCTATGGCGGTAGTAGTATGATTTTTGCCATTATTTCAATCGCTATCATTCTTAGAATCGACATGGAAAATAGATCTGAATATGACAACCAAAAAAATCATGTCTAGCACAAACAATACAGTATTAATCATGGCAGGTGGCACAGGTGGACACATCTTTCCAGCACTAGCGATTGCAAAAGAGTTAAAAATACGCAACACCAACGTTGAGTGGCTAGGTTCAAAACGTGGCATGGAAAATAGACTAGTGCCTCAACATGATATCAATCTTCACACTGTAAACGCAGTTGGTTTACGTGGTAAAAATATATTAAGCTTAGCCAAAGCACCTTTTTTACTGGTATTGGCTTTTTTCCAAACCATCAGTGTTTTTAAAAAAATTAAACCCAATGTTGTACTTGGCATGGGTGGCTTTGCCTCAGGTATTGGTGGTGTGGTTGCTTGGCTACTCGGGATACCCTTAGTGATTCATGAACAAAATGCTATTCCTGGTACCACCAATAAGATTTTATCTAAAATTGCCAAACAAACTTTTCAGGCGTTTGACCAGACATTCGACCCTTTTGTTGGCGCAATCACGTCTGGCAATCCAATCGCCTTTAATCCTAAGAATAAAAACACAACCAATACACCGCTCAATCTATTGGTGTTAGGCGGATCACTAGGGGCAAAAAGCATTAATGCAGCCATTCCCCAATTAAAAACAACGCTTAATATTTGGCATCAAACAGGCAAACAGCACCTGACCAGTGTAATGAGTAGTTACAACAAAAAACCTTATAAAATCAATGATTTCATTGATAGTATGGACCAAGCTTATGCTTGGGCAGATGTGATTATCTGTCGATGTGGCGCAATGACGATTTCTGAGTTAATTGCCACTAACAGTGTAGCAATTTTGGTTCCTTTCCCTTATGCGATTGACGACCATCAAACTGAAAATGCTAAAATTATTAGCGACCAAGGCGCTGGTATTTTATTGCCACAAACTCAACTTAGTGCAAACAAGATCGATGAAATTCTCAATCAGATAGATTTAGAGGTAATGTCGAACAAAATCAAACAATTAAAATCTATTGATTCTGTTAAATTAATCAGTGACTACTTGCTTGAGATTGATTAATGCCTAATCTGGCAAACAAGGCTTGATCTGTATCAGTATCTGGATTATCAGTCGTTAACAACTGCTCTCCATAAAAAATAGAATTAGCGCCTGCAAAGAAACACATTGCTTGCATTGCCTCACCCATCTCAGTACGGCCTGCTGATAAGCGTACTACAGATTTTGGCATCATAATACGCGCTACGGCAATCGTACGCACAAACTCACTCTCAGTTGGTGGTGCAACATTTTCAAATGGTGTGCCAGGAATTGGCACCAAAAGATTGAGTGGCACACTGTCAGGATGGGTTTCTAAATTAGCCAAAGACCTAAGCATAGAAGCTCTATCAGTCTGCTCTTCGCCTAAACCCAAGATACCACCACTACAAACATGAATATCAGCATTTTGTACCGATTCTAAGGTATCTAGACGATCTTGAAACGTGCGTGTGGTGATTACATTTGAATAATTCTCTTCTGAAGTATCAAGATTGTGATTGTAATAATCTAAGCCCGCTTCCTTTAAAGTGAAGGCTTGTTTTTGCGTTAGCATGCCTAAAGTCACACAAGTCTCCATGCCCATAGCCTTAACCCCCTGAATCATCGGAATAACCTTGTCGAGACTTTTGTCGGTAGGATTACGCCAAGCAGCGCCCATACAAAAACGTGTGGCGCCCTTATCTTGTGCTTGTTTGGCTTGCTCAAGCACCGAATCGATTTCCATGAGTTTTTCACGCTCAAGTCCTGTGTCATATTTAGAGCTTTGAGAGCAATAAGAACAATCCTCTGGGCAAGCACCTGTTTTAATATTAAGCAAAGAACTTACTTGCACATAATTAGGATCGAAATTGTCTCTGTGAATGCTGTGCGCTTTGAACAGTAGATCGTTAAATGGCATATCAAATAGGCTTTGGACTTCATTCAATTGCCAATCGTTTCTTAATTGTGTCATGAGAATTTATTTAAAAAAATAAGTAGCGTTATTTTAACGCAATCTATTTGCTTTAGACATTAAAAAAGCCGTGCAATTGCACGGCTTTTTTAGTACTTAAGTCGCTAAACTAATTAACAGCTATAGTACATATCAAACTCAACAGGATGTGGGGAAGCGCGTAATGCTGTTACTTCTGTCATCTTCAATTCAATAAATGAATCAATAACGTTATCAGTAAATACACCGCCTGCTTTTAAGAAATCACGATCTTTATCAAGTGCATTTAATGCCTGATCTAAAGAACTACAAACTTTAGGAATAGCAGCTTTCTCTTTCTCAGATAGTTCATATAAGTCTTCATCAGCCGGCTTGCCTGGATCAATCTTATTCTTAATACCGTCAAGGCCGGCCATTAACATAGCAGCAAATGCCAGATATGGATTGGCTGTAGGATCTGGGAATCTAACTTCAATGCGACGACCTTTTGGACTAGATACAAAAGGAATACGAATCGCAGCAGAACGGTTTTTAGCTGAGTAAGCTAACATTTCTGGCGCTTCAAAACCTGGCACTAAACGCTTGTAAGAGTTAGTTGAAGAGTTAGTAAATGCATTCAAAGCTTGAGCGTGCTTAATAATACCACCAATATAATAAAGAGCTGTTTGGCTTAATTGCCCATACTCGTCACCATCAAATGTATTTTTACCATCTTTAAAAATTGACTGATGAACATGCATACCATTGCCATTATCTACCGCAATTGGCTTAGGCATAAAGGTTGCAGTTTTGCCGTACAAATGTGCAACGTTATGAATACAGTACTTAAGAATTTGTGTTTCATCAGCTTTTTTAACCATCGTGTTGAATAGCGCACCAATTTCACATTGACCTGCTGTACCAACTTCATGGTGATGCACTTCAGTTGTGACACCCATCTCTTCAATGGCTAAACACATTTGTGAACGTAAATCGTGTAATGAATCTACTGGAGGAACTGGAAAATAACCGCCTTTAATTCTTGGACGGTGTCCTTTGTTACCACCATCTAGATCAGAACCAGACTCCCAGTCCGCTTCCTCAGAATGAATTTCATAAAACGCTTTTCCAAGACCAAAACCTGTGTCCCACTTAACACTGTCAAATACAAAAAATTCAGGCTCATTACCAAAATATGCCTTATCACCAATCCCTGTTTCGCCTAGGTAAGCTTCAGCGCGCTTTGCAATAGAACGAGGATCTTTCTCGTAGCCTTTCATGTCGTTCGATTCAATAATATCACACGTCATATTTAACGTTGCTATTTCAGTGAACGGGTCCATAACAGCTGTAGCCGTATCTGGCTTCATAATCATATCAGATTCATTAATTGGCTTCCATCCTGCGATTGAAGAGCCATCAAACATTTGACCTTCTTCTAATTTATCAGCATCGATAGTGTGTGCTGGAACGCTTATGTGTTGCTCTTTACCTATAGTATCGGTAAAACGAAAATCAACAAACTTAACGTCGTTGTCTTCAATCATTTTCATTACATCTTGTACAGACATATTTTCTCCTTGTATTTAACAGTTTGTATTAACTGACAATTCTTTGTCAAGCAGCTTGCGCCGTTACAAGCATAATTCTTTTTTGTATTTGGCTATTTTTGTAGCAAAAACAGCGAATTATTCTACCCTATTTTCTCAACAATAAGTACAATCTCATCGGTTTTTTCTTGAATTTCTAACACTTTATGGCCATGAACTTTACACCAAGCAGGGATGTCGTGTAACACGCCCGGGTCTGTAGCAAGCATCTCAATCAAATCACCTTGGTTGATGGCATTAATCATTTCACCCAAGCGAATTACGGGCATTGGGCATAGTAGTCGCTTAGCGTCAATATGATACTTCATATAAGTTATTCAAGCCCCAGCCAGTCTTGAGGTTTGATATAACGCTCATATAACTCAGCCTCAGGTGTTCCCGTCTCTGGTGTGTATTGATACTCCCAACGCACAAGCGGTGGTAAAGACATGAGAATAGATTCAGTTCGACCGTTGGTTTGTAGGCCAAATAAAGTACCACGATCATAAACCAAATTAAATTCGACATAACGTCCACGACGATATAGCTGAAATTGTCTTTCATGTTCTGTAAATGGTGTGTCTTTACGGCGCTCAACAATTGGGCGATAAGCCTTAATATAGCTGTTACCCACACTTTTCATAAAGGCAAAACACTGATCAAAACCACCTTCATTTAGGTCATCAAAAAACAACCCACCAACACCGCGCTGTTCGTCTCGATGTTTTATATAAAAATAATCATCACACCATTTTTTGTATTTTAAATATACATCGCTACCAAATGGGTCACAAGCGTCTTTAGCGGTTTGATGCCACAAAATTGCATCTTCATCAAAGCCATAATAAGGCGTGAGATCAAAGCCACCGCCAAACCACCAGATTGGGTCTTCACCCTCTTTTTCTGCAATAAAAAAACGTATATTTGCATGCGAGGTTGGTGCATATGGATTGTGTGGATGAATCACTAAAGATACACCTAATGCGCTAAAGCTTCGCCCTGCTAATTCGGGTCTAAGTTGAGTTGCTGAAGCGGGCATACTATCACCATGCACAATTGAAAAGTTCACACCAGCTTGTTCAAATACAACACCATTAGTTAGTACACGCGTAATGCCATTGCCCTTATTGTCTGGCTTCTTCCACTCATCTTTAATAAAGCTGGCTTTGCCATCTACCTGCTCTAGTTGATCGCAAATATCTTGTTGTAAGTTCAATAAGTAGACTTTAACTTGATCGATCATCTAAGGCGCTCCCCAGTTTGTAAATTAATTATTCTTGATGGTTCGCTATTATAGTTTCTTGGAGTAATAATAAAATCTAATTCTTGCTTAAAAAACACAGCCAAATCTAGTGCACTGGTTGCGGTATTTTTTCCTACAACATTGGCACTGGTAGAAACCAAAGCGCTATGCGTTTTTTGGCATAATTTTGATACTAGAGGGTTATCTGTTAATCGTATTGCTACTGTATCAAATCTACCTGTTAATAACTGTGAAGCATATTGACTAGCCTTTAACAAATAGGTAGTTGGCACTTGATCGATTACAATCTGACTAAGCTGCGATGGATCTGCCACATAATCAGTGAAATAACGTAGATCACTAGCCAGCAGTATTAACCCTTTAGAGGTTGAGCGGCGTTTAAGTTGTAAGATTCGACCAATTGACGACTCGAACCTTGGCAAACAAGCCAAGCCTTGGATGGTATCTGTTGGATGGCTAATCACCCCGCCTGCTTTTAAATACTGCACCGCTAATCTGGCTTTAAAATTCATGTTGTTTTCTTTGCACGTGGATGGCATTTATCATACACTTTGGACAATTCTAAAAAATCAAGATGTGTATACACCTGGGTTGATTTTATACTTTCATGGCCTAAAAATTCTTGCACTGAACGCAAATCATGGCTTGATTGTAAAAAATGCGTCGCTGCTGCATGACGCAACATATGTGGATGAACATTAATTTTGATACCCACTTCAAGTGCGCGTTTTTTAATCAGGGTTTGTACGGCTCTAACACTGATTCTATCTTGTCGATTATTCAAAAACAAAGCACCTTGATGAATGCCAGTTTTGTACAAATAACGCTCAATTGCTTGCTGAGCAGGCTCACCCAAAGGCGTATGTCGCATCTTACCACCCTTGCCCATCACGCTCAAAAACCCTTGATTAGTATCTAACGAACCAACATCAAGTGCAACCAGTTCTGACACTCTGAGCCCACAAGAATAAATAACTTCAATTATAGTCACATCTCGCAGTTCTGAATTTGACTTAGATCTTGGCTTTAAGAGTTGTATTAACTGATCATAATTCAATATTTTTGGCAAGTTTTGATCTACCTTAGGGGTTTGCAATCCTAGTGCGCAATTACTTGGCAAATTGTGATGGCTTACTAGGTAAGTTAAAAACCCACGAATGGACGACAAGTGACGACGAATGGTACGACCGCTACTATTGCGATGACGCATCTTCATTACCAATAAATTTAAATGATCACTCGTCAGTTTAGGCCAGCTGCAGATCTTTTGCTGGCATGCAAAACTTAATAATTGCTGCAAGTCTCTCGCATAGGCTTGTTGTGTATTATCTGCATAATTACGCTCAACGCTCAAATACAAAATAAATTGATCGATTTGTTTTTGCATTTTTAGTTGATTTTTTTGACTTTGCCCATATCAATAGATTTTACGCATAATAAAGGCTACCAGCAAATGACTACAAAACAGACACATTCGTTCCAAACAGAAGTTTCTCAACTGCTACATTTAATGATTCACTCTTTGTATTCTAACAAAGAAATATTCTTACGAGAGCTAGTATCAAACGCTTCAGATGCAGTTGACAAGCTTAAATTCGAATCCTTATCAAACGACACATTGGTTGAAGGTAAAGAAGAGCTGCAAGTTCATATTGATGTAGACAAAGATGCAGGTACTATTAGCATTACTGATAACGGCATCGGCATGACTGAAACTGAAGTGATGGAAAATATCGGCACCATTGCTAACTCAGGCACTAAAAAATTCCTACAAAGTCTCGATGAAAAACAAGCTGAAGATTCAAATCTAATTGGACAGTTTGGTGTGGGTTTTTATGCAGCATTTATTGTGGCAGATGAAGTAGTTTTAACCACTAGAAAAGCCGGTGATGGCAAATCAAACGGTACCATTTGGACTTCAAAAGGTGAAGGTGAGTATTCACTAGAAAGTGCAACGGTGGAAGATTTTGGTACCAAAATCACACTACACATTAAAAAGGAAGAAAAAGAATTTTTAGATGATTATCGCTTGCGCGGCATTATCTCTAAGTACTCTGATCATATTACAGTACCTATCATGATGATCAAACCAGCTGAAGAAGACTCTGACGCCATTGAATATGAAATGGTCAACAAGGCCAATGCATTTTGGACACAAGACAAACGCAGC
>JAUWPG010000062.1 GCA_030611725.1 Gammaproteobacteria bacterium | reverse complement strand
CCTTTCACAAGATTTAACCAAACGCATCCTTTTTCTATTGGGTGCGTTGATCGTTTTTAGGCTCGGTACGCATATAACTATCCCATTTATCTCGCCGCTTGCGCTAGCTTCACTTGTGCAAGATAACCAAGGTACGATTTTGGATATGTTTAATATGTTCTCAGGTGGTGCATTGGAACGTTTATCTATCTTTACTTTAGGCATCATGCCTTATATTTCGGCATCGATTATTATTCAGTTAATGACCTCAGTAGTACCAAAGCTCGAGCAACTTAAAAAAGAAGGTGAAACTGGTAAGCGTAAGATTACACAGTACACACGTATGGGTACGGTTGTCTTGGCGGTATTCCAATCTTATGGTATTTCAATTGCCTTACAAACACAAAGCGCTGGAGGTGTTGCACTGGTTACTCAAGGTGGATTTACCTTTAGTTTGGTAACAGTGATTACGTTAACCACGGGAACTTTGTTTCTAATGTGGCTTGGTGAGCAAATTACAGAAAAAGGTATTGGTAACGGCATCTCGATGATTATTTTTGCCGGTATTGTTTCTGGCTTGCCGTCAGCATTGGGTTCAACTATGTCACTTGTGTCTACCGGTGAATTGGCCGTTATTTTCGTATTTATCCTATTTGCAATGACGTTATTGGTGACTGCATTCGTGGTGTTTATGGAGCGTGGCCAACGCCGTATTACCGTTAACTATGCCAAGCGTCAGCAAGGCCGAAAAATGGTTGGTGGTCAAAGTTCATACTTGCCGTTAAAGATCAACATGGCTGGTGTAATTCCACCAATTTTTGCCTCTTCAATTATTTTGTTCCCTGCAACTTTGGGTGGTTGGTTTTCACAATCTGAAGGCATGGGCTGGTTGGCTGATTTAACCGCAAGTATTTCCCCAGGGCAGCCGTTATATGTGATGTTTTATGGTTTGGCAATTGTATTCTTTACGTTCTTTTATACTGCATTAACGTTCGATTCTAAAGACACGGCAGATAACTTACGTAAATCAGGTGGCTTCATTCCAGGCATTCGTCCAGGCCAACATTCAGCCGATTATATTGATTCTGTTATGTCGCGTTTAACTGCGTCGGGCGCGGTATATATTACTGCGGTTTGTTTGTTGCCAGAATTTTTGATTTTATATTGGAACGTGCCATTTTATTTTGGCGGCACCAGTTTGTTAATCATCGTCGTAGTGGTGATGGATTTTATTTCGCAAGCACAATCTCATTTAATGTCAAATCAGTATGAGTCATTAATGAAAAAATCAGGTTTAAACTAGAAGGTAAGTATTATGAAAGTAAGAGCATCCGTTAAAAAGATTTGTATCAATTGTAAAATTATTAAGCGTCACGGTGTGGTGCGCGTAATTTGTAAAGAGCCCCGTCATAAACAAAGACAGGGTTAATTGAGAATTGACAAGGAAGGACTCGCAACGTATAATTGCCGGTTTTTCGAATTTTAATTTTTGTGACTTTTTTTTAGAAAAAAGAAGACACAGATTTAGACTAAAAAGTAGGATATAAGGAAAATATAAATGGCTAGAATAGCGGGAATAAACATTCCAACACATAAACATATTGTAATAGGTTTGCAATCAATTTTTGGCATTGGTGACACGAGAGCTAAAGCGATTTGTGCAGAGCTTAAATTAGACCCAAGCACAAAGACATCAGATTTGGCTGAGGATCAGTTTGAATTAATTCGTGGTGCAGTGGCTAAGTTTGAAGTTGAAGGTGATCTTCGTCGTCAAGTAGCTATGGATATTAAGCGCTTAAAAGATTTAGGTTGTTACCGTGGTATTCGTCATAGAAAATCATTACCACTTCGTGGTCAAAGAACCAAAACAAATGCCAGAACTCGCAAGGGTCCTCGTCGTTTAATTAAATAATTATAGGTAGAATCATGGCTAAAGAACCGGTAAAGAAAAAAGTAAAAAAAGTCGTTACAGACGGTGTTGCGCATATTCACGCAACATTTAACAATACCATCGTTATGATCACAGATCGTCACGGTAATGCTGTTTGTTGGGCAACATCAGGCGGTTCTGGTTTTAGAGGTTCTAGAAAATCAACCCCATTTGCAGCGCAAGTAGCAGGCGGTAATTGTGGTGAAAAAGCATTGTCATTTGGCATGAAGAACCTTGATGTTCGTGTTAATGGCCCTGGTCCTGGTAGAGATTCTGCAATTCGTGGTCTTAACGCACAGGGTTTAAAAATTCAATCAATAACAGATGTAACGCCAATCCCTCATAACGGTTGTCGTCCTTCTAAGAAACGTAGAGTATAAGGATAAATTATGGCTAGATATACGGGACCAACTTGTAAATTAGCGCGTCGTGAAGGCACGGACTTATTTTTAAAGAGTGGAATTAGATCACTAGATTCAAAATGTAAATTAACACAACTTCCTGGTGTGCACGGCGCTAATGTTCGTCGTCAAAAAGGCACAGAGTATGGCTTACAGCTACGTGAGAAGCAAAAAGTAAGACGCATCTACGGCATCTTAGAGAAGCAATTCCGTTTATATTATAAAAAAGCATCACAAAAGAAGGGATCTACAGGTGATAATTTATTGTCGTTACTTGAGTGTCGTTTAGACAACGTTGTATACCGTATGGGTTTTGGTTCAACACGTGCTGAAGCAAGACAATTAGTATCGCATAAATCGATTTTAGTTAATGACACTATCGTTAACATTCCTTCTTACCAAGTGAGTGCAAACGACGAAATCTCAATTAGAGAAAAAGCCAAAAAACAATCTCGCATTCAGCTTGCCGTTGAATTAGCTGGACAAGCTGGTCAAGTTGACTGGGTTGACGTTGACAATAAAGCCCTTAAAGGTGTTTTTAAAAATGTGCCTGCTCGTGATGATCTTTCATCTGACATTGCAGAACATTTAAT
Source organism: Gammaproteobacteria bacterium (assembly GCA_030611725.1). GTDB lineage: Bacteria > Pseudomonadota > Gammaproteobacteria > PS1 > Pseudothioglobaceae > Thioglobus_C. The sequence goes on along the minus strand of JAUWPG010000062.1, from coordinate 2,727 downwards.
TGTTGAATTGTACTCAAAATAAGGAATTAATTATGCAAGGTAGCGCAAAAGACTTTTTAAAACCAAAGTTAGTTGAATCTTCAAAAACAGGTACAAACGAGTATAGAGTTATTCTTGAGCCTCTAGAAAGGGGTTTTGGTCATACGATAGGTAATGCATTAAGAAGAACATTATTGTCTTCTATAGTGGGTTCTGCAGTCACAGAAGTAGCGATTGATGGTGTGATGCATGAATTTTCTACCATTGACGGTGTTCAAGAAGACGTATTGGATATTTTACTAAATCTTAAAGAGGTTTCAGTTGCACTCAATACTACTGATAGTGCCGAAGTTGTGATCGATAAAAAAGGCCCATGTGAAATCACAGTGGCTGATATTGAAGCTAACGGTACTGATATTTCAGTTTTTAATGCAGATAAAGTAATTGCAACGGTAAATGCAGGTGGTCATATGCGTATGACGCTTAAAATTGATACAGGTATTGGTTATGATACGGCTGTTTCACGTAACGAAGAAGCGTCAACGATTGGCGGTATGCAATTAGATGCAAGCTTTTCGCCAATTAAACGCGTAAGTTTTACGGTAGAATCAGCTCGTGTTGAGCAAAAAGTAGATCTTGATAAGTTAAATATTATTGTTGAGACTAATGGTTCAGTTAATGCTGAAGCCGTTATTAAGCGTGCAGCCACAATCCTACAAGATCAACTGTCTTCATTTGTTGAGTTGGAATTGGTTGAAGAAGAAGAGGCGTTACCAACTTCCGATGACTTTGATCCACAGTTATTAGCAGCGGTAGACGAGCTGGAATTAACAGTACGTAGCGCTAATTGTTTGAAAGCTGAGCAGATTTACTACATCGGTGATTTGATTCAAAAATCTGAGCAGGATTTATTGAGAACACCTAATTTAGGTCGTAAGTCACTAAACGAAATTAAAGAAGTATTGACTGATAAAGGGCTACAGTTAGGAACAGAAATTCCTAACTGGCCTCCAGTTGATCTAATGAGTGAATAAGGGAATATCATGAGACATAGACAGTCAGGTAGACAACTAAATCGTAACGCTTCTCATCGTAAGGCGATGTTTAAGAACATGGCAAACTCATTGTTTGACCATGAAACAATCAGAACTACTTTGCCAAAAGCAAAAGAGCTTCGTCGTGTGGTTGAGCCATTAATTACTAAAGCTAAGACTGATAGTGTTGCCAATCGTCGTAATGCTTTTGCAAAGCTACGTGATGTTGCAATGGTTACTAAATTATTCACCCAACTGGCTCCGTTTTATAAAGAACGCCCTGGTGGTTACATCCGTATTTTAAAGGCTGGTTTTCGTACTGGCGATAAAGCCCCAATGGCGATTGTTCAATTGGTTGACTTTGACAGCAAAACTGCTGATTCTACTGATTCAAAAGGAAAATAAAACATGCCTTCAATTAAATTAAGAGAGAACGAACCATTTGACATTGCCCTTAGACGCTTCCGTCGTTCATGCGATAGAGCGGGTGTTATTACCGATGTTCGCAAGAAAGAGTTTTTCGAAAAGCAAACTTGGGTTAACAAGCGCATGAAAGCAGCAGCAGTTAAGCGCACTCATCAAGAGAGGTCAAAGAATCGCGTTCATAGAAAGAGAATGTACTAAGAAGATTTTAACGTTTTATTGCGTTGTCAAATTATTCTTAAAATGCCGATCTTTGTATCGGCATTTTTTTTTAACTTATTTAGGTTATTATATAAAACTATGTCAGCATTAAAAATACGTGTCATCAATGATATGAAGTCAGCCATGAAGGCAAAAGACAAAGACAGCCTAAAAGCAGTACGAATGATCTTGGGCGCTATCAAACAAAGAGAAGTTGACGAGCGCATCGAACTTGATGATGCGCAGGTGTTAACGGTTATTCAAAAAATGGTTAAACAACGTAAAGACTCTATTTCTCAATTTAAAGATGCAGGTCGTGATGATTTGGTTGATGTGGAAGAGGCAGAGTTGGTCATTATTAATAATTACATGCCAGCGCAACTCTCAGAAGCAGAGATTTCCATTGCTGTTGATAAAGCCATTACTGATTCTGGCGCTTCTTCTATGCAAGACATGGGTAAGCTAATGGGTTTGTTAAAAAGTCAATTAGATGGCAAGGCTGATATGGGCATTGTATCTGGCTTAATCAGGTCTAAATTGTCTTAAATACCATTGCTAATATCTAAGCATTCGCTTTAAACTGCCTCATAGAAAAAAATAAATAGACTTTCGAGAGTATATTTGTTAATCAATTTTTTAGTTATGGCGCTATTGAGGACAGCAATCAACGCTTAAACTATAGTTTAAATAAATTATCTTTTAAATAATAATTGGTTATAATAAATTTAAATTATATCTAGTTAATAAATAAGGAGAGTTAAAAAATGAGAAATTATAAAAAAGGTTTTACACTAATTGAATTATTGATCGTGGTTGCGATTATCGGTGTATTGGCAGCAGTAGGTATTCCTGCTTATCAGGGTTATATTGCAGATGCCAAGGTTAAATCTTCAACTGCAAACCACTCGGCAGTTTCACGCCAAATAGCAGCCTCTTTGACTCGATGTGCAACAGGACAAACTGTCACTATTGGCGCTGTAACGCTTTGTACTGGTGGTACTACTACAACATCTGGATTGACTGCTGCAGCATTTCCTGGGTTTAACAACCCATATAACACAGGTATTTCTGCTATTGCTTGTTCGACTAC
>JAUWPG010000034.1 GCA_030611725.1 Gammaproteobacteria bacterium | reverse complement strand
GCTCAGAGGCTTCACGCTCTTTCATGCGCAATATTCTAGAGGTTGGTGGCAGTTTGGATTTTATGCAACAATACGTTAAATTTAGAGGAAATCGCCCAGACATAAGCGCCTTATTAAAATCTAATAAAATTGACAAACCTTAACTTTTACACACTTAAGTAATGATTCTCCGACGTACATCTGTACTTCCTAAGAATGACATCCTTCCTAATTACTTATTCAAGCCAGATTGGATAAATAATTCAGAGATCAATCCATTAAATCAGTAAGATTTAATCAAATAGTAGGAATAAAAAAAACCCGCAGAAATGCGGGTTTTTTTATATTGAGATAGAGTGAATACAAAGATTAAAAATATAATTCAATCTCTGTATTTGGAATTTGGGTAAAATAATTTTTTTATTTACTGAAATTTTATTATGATTAAATCTTTATTAAGTGTTATTATTTTGGTTGCCATCGTAGGTGGAGCTATTAAATTTGAAGCAACAGAAGACAGTTGGTCTTTAGTTGTTAATAAGGAAGATGCACTATACAGTGTACAAAATGGCGCAATACGACTCTACGAATTAGGCGTATCAGCGGTTGAAAGTTTTGAGAATACTGAAGAGGATCTTGAGTTTAAACCTTTGACAACAAAATAGAACCATTGGTTCCACCAAATCCAAACGAATTAGAAATGGCGTAATTCATTTTCATTTCTCGAGCCTCATTGGCTGCATAATCCAAGTCACATTTAGGATCTTGATTGATAATATTAATCGTTGGCGGTGCTATCTGGTCTTGCAAGGCTAGTGCAGTAAATATTGCCTCAATACCACCGGCAGCACCAAGCAGGTGACCCGTCATTGATTTGGTAGAGCTCATCACGATGTTGTAGGCATGATCATCCAAGGCTAGTTTAACCGCATCAGTTTCTGCCTGATCTCCAGCTGGAGTTGAAGTTCCATGAGCATTAATGTAATCAATTTGATTAGCATTAATACCAGCATTATGTATGGCATTTTTCATACAACGTGCCGCACCTTCGCCACCTTTTGAAGGCAAAGTCATGTGATAAGCATCTCCACTCATGCCGTAACCTAAAATTTCAGCATAGATTTTGGCACCACGAGCTTTAGCGTGTTCGTACTCTTCTAGCACAACAACACCCGCGCCATCACCCAGAACAAAACCATCTCGGTCTTTATCCCAAGGGCGAGAAGCGGTTGCAGGATCGTCATTACGAGTGGATAGGGCGCGAGCTGCCGCAAAGCCACCTAGACCACAATTGGTGGTTGACATTTCTGCACCGCCAGCGACCATAACATCAGCATCACCATATTCGATCAAACGAGAGGCGTCGCCAATATTATGCGTACCAGTCGTACAAGCCGTCACAATGGAAAAATTAGGACCTTTCATGCCATATTTAATCGAGAGATTACCAGAGATCATGTTAATGATTGAGGAGGGCACAAAGAATGGAGAGATGCGTTTGGCACCTTTTTCTCTAAAAATATCGGCCGTTTTTTCAATGGTGCCAAGTCCACCAATGCCAGCACCAATCGCCACACCAATGCGTTCAGAATTTTCATCGGTGATTTCAATACCACTGTCTTCAATTGCTTGAATACCCGCTGCCATGCCATAATGAATAAAAGTATCCATTTTTTTAGCATCTTTAGGTCTGAGATAGTCTGTGATTTCGAAATTTTTAACTGAGCCACCAAAAGTAACTGATTGACCTTCGGTTTCAATATTGGTGAGTGAATTAATGCCTGATTTTCCTGCAAGAATATTTTTCCAAGATTCTTCTACACTATTGCCAACAGGTGAGACAATACCCATGCCGGTGATAACAACTCTTCTTTTACTCATAATATTTCTCTGCGTCGATAAAAAGGCGCTTAATTCAAAGAAGAAAGCGCCTATTCATTTGTTTTTCTAAACGGAAATTACAGATTATTGTTGACGTAATCGATTGCTTGTTGAACAGTTGTGATATTTTCTGCTTGATCGTCAGGGATTTCACAGTCAAACTCTTCTTCAAGAGACATCACCAATTCAACAGTATCTAAAGAATCTGCGCCTAAGTCGTCAATAAAAGAAGCGTTATTATCAATATCACCACTTACGTCTAATTGTTCAGCTACAACCTTCTTTACTCTTTCCTCAATACTCATTTGTCATTTCCTTAATAGATTAAAACTATCATTTTATCGCTAAATAAAGTCGATACAAGACTAAATTTAAAAAAAGTATTGATACCGGGTGGGGTCAGAAATACCTGCTGTTTTAAAGCCTATTTTTCGATACTCGCAAGCATCACAAACTCCACATGCTTCACCTTTTTCATTGGCTTGGTAGCAAGTGGTGGTGAGCGAATAATCTATCCCTAAAGTCAAACCTTTTTTAATTATTTGTGCCTTGTTAAGATTAATTAATGGGGTAATGATGGAGAGTTTTTTCCCTTCTATGCCCTGTTTGGTGGCTAAGTTTGCCATAGTTTCGAAGGCAGTAATATAAGTTTGTCGACAATCAGGATAGCCTGAATAGTCTAGCGCATTAACACCAATAAAAATATTTTGACAATTAAGCACTTCAGCCCAAGCCATGGCAAAAGATAAAAATATGGTATTTCTTGCTGGTACATAAGTAATGGGAATTTCATCACTTTGTTTAAATTTAGGTATGGCAATACTGTCGTCTGTAAGTGCTGAGCCACCGAAATCTGACAAAGAAATGTTCATAATCTTATGTTCAACAGTACCAAAATTCTTGGCAATTTTGGTGGCTGAATCTAATTCAGATTTTTGTTTTTGCCCGTAATCAAAACTCAATGCATAGCACTCAAAGCCTTGGGATTTGGCAATAGCAAGTGTGGTAGTAGAATCCAGACCACCTGAGAGTAGAACAACGGCCTTAGACATTTGCCAAGTTACCTTTTTCTTCTAACCATTTTTTACGATCTGGGGCGCGTTTTTTACTCAGCAGCATATCCATGGTTTGAAAAACTTGTAGTGGATTGTCTAGCGTAAGTTGAATAAGACGTCTAGTATCGGGCAACATGGTAGTTTCTCGCAGTTGAGAAGGATTCATTTCACCCAAACCTTTAAAACGCTGCACTTGAATTTTTACACGTTTATTTTCACTTTCTATTTTTCTAATAATCACATCCCGCTCTTCGTTATCTAATGCGTAATGGACTTGCTTACCTGCATCGACTCGATATAAGGGCGGCATAGCAACATACACATGCCCCTCTTTGATAAGCTTAGGAAAGTGTTTAACAAACAGCGTACAAATCAAGGTGGCAATGTGTGCGCCATCAGAATCGGCATCTGCCAAGATGCAAATTTTTCCGTACCTGAGGCCAGTTAAGTCTTCACTATTAGGCTCAAGACCGATAGCAACGCTAATATCATGAATTTCATTACTGGCCAACACTTGCTCTGAATCAACTTCCCAAGTGTTTAAAATCTTACCTCGTAATGGCAAAATGGCTTGATATTCTTTATCGCGTGCTTGTTTGGCTGATCCACCTGCTGAATCCCCTTCAACTAAAAAAACTTCGGTTTGGTTGAGGTCGCTACTGGTGCAGTCTGATAATTTTCCAGGTAGGGCAGGGCCACTAACAATTTTTTTACGAATTACTTTTTTACCTGTTTTTAGCCGTGATTGTGCATTCATAATCGCCAACTCAGCAATTTTTTCTGCAACGCTGGTGTGTTGATTCAGCCATAAACTAAAGGCATCTTTAGCCACGCTGGCGACAAAACCAGCGCTTTCTCTAGAAGATAGACGCTCTTTAGTTTGGCCAGAAAATTGTGGATCCAGCATTTTAATAGATAAGACGTAAGCAATCTTTTGCCAAACATCGTCGGGCGTGAGTTTGATATTTTTTGGGATTAGGTTTCTAAATTCACAAAATTCTTTTAACGCATCGGTTAAACCTGAGCGCAAGCCATTAACATGGGTTCCACCATTAACGGTTGGAATAAGGTTGACATAACTTTCTGCAACAACATTGGTATTGTATTCAGTCCAAGCTAAAGAGCAATTTAGTTGTTGTTCATCGGAGGAAAAATCAAACACAAAAGGTGAAGTTGGTAGACAATCAAGCCCATCAAGTGTCATAGATAAATAGTCTTTAAGCCCTTCTTGGTAGGTCCATTTATCAGTTGTATTATCAATTTCATTGTGAAAACTAATCTCTAAACCGGGACACAATACAGCTTTAGATCTGAGGTTATGGCGTAATTTAGTGACTGAAAATTTGATTGTATCAAAGAATTGTGCGTCCGGCATAAATTTAACTGTAGTACCGGTATTACGCTTTCCAACACTGCCTATAATTTCTAAGTCGGTCTTTTTAAAACCGTCTGAAAAAGTAATATAGTGTTCTTTAGAGTTGCGTTTGATCCAAATTTCTACTGAAGTAGATAGAGCGTTAACGACCGAAATACCAACACCATGAAGACCACCTGAAAACTGATAGGAATCGTTAGAGAATTTACCACCAGCATGTAGTTTGGTTAGGATTACTTCAACACCAGGCTTGCCTTCTTTAGGATGAATGTCGACAGGCATGCCGCGACCATTGTCTTCTACAGATAAAGACCCATTTTTGTAAAGTACAACTTTAATCACAGAAGCATGCCCAGCAACTGCCTCATCAACACTGTTGTCGATTACTTCTTGAGCCAAGTGATTTGGACGTTCGGTATCGGTATACATGCCAGGGCGTTTCCGTACTGGCTCTAATCCGGTTAAGACTTCAATTGATGAAGCGTCATAGTTACTCATAGTGTTTTAAAGTGATAATTTTGGCAAGTATCATACCAAAAAAAAGCCCCATAAAATGGGGCTTTTTAGCTTTGTAGCAAGAGTGTTTTACATCATGCCACTCATACCACTCATATCCGCTGCCGGAACATTTGTATGGGGTTGAGGAAGTTCTGCAATCATCGCCTCAGTAGTAATCATTAGGCCAGAAATACTGGCTGCATGTTGCAAGGCTGCACGCACTACTTTGGTTGGATCTAAAATACCCATTTCTAACATATCACCATAGGCTTCAGTGCCGGCATTGTAACCGTAGTTACCCTTACCATTAGCAACGTTGTTTAATACAACTGATGCCTCACCGCCACCATTACTAACAATTTGTCTTAATGGTGCTTCCATTGCGCGTTTGGTTATATTAATACCAATGTCTTGATCGTGATTGTCACCCTTTACTTTTTTATCCATAGCAGCAATTGCACGAACTAAAGCAACACCACCGCCAGGAACAACACCCTCTTCTACTGCAGCGCGAGTGGCATGTAATGCATCATCAACACGGTCTTTTTTCTCTTTCATTTCAACTTCAGTTGCTGCACCGACTTTAATCACTGCAACACCACCAGAAAGTTTAGCCAAGCGTTCTGAGAGTTTTTCTTTATCATAATCAGAAGTTGTTTTTGCAAGTTGTGCATTGATTCGAGCAACTTGACCATCGATATCGCCTTTATCGCCTTTACCATCAACAATTACCGTTTCTTCTTTACCAACTTCAACACGCTTAGCAGAGCCTAATTGGTCTTCAGTCACACTCTCAAGTGACAAGCCAACTTCCTTTGAAATTACCACACCGCCTGTCAGAACTGCTAAGTCCTGTAAGATAGCCTTACGACGATCACCAAAACCTGGTGATTTAACAGCCACTACTTTAACAATGCCACGCATATTATTAACAACCAGTGTTGCTAAGGCTTCGCCTTCAATATCTTCGGCAATGATTAATAGTGGTCTACCTGACTTCTGAGCAATTTCTAAAGCTGGTAGTAAATCACGAATATTTGAAATTTTTGACTCATTTAATAAGATATGTGGCAACTCTAAATCAGCACTCATGGTATCTTGATTGTTAACAAAGTAAGGTGATAAGTAGCCACGTTCAAATTGCATGCCTTCAACCACATCTAACTCATTGTCTAAGCCTGACCCTTCTTCAACAGTAATCACACCTGCTTTACCAACTTTCTCCATCGCTTCGGCAATGATATTACCCACTGAAATATCTGAGTTAGCAGAGATGGTGCCCACTTGAGCAATGGCCTTTGTATTACTACAGGGTTGAGATAAATCTCTTAGTGCTTTAACAGCGGCTTTAGTCGCTTTATCAATGCCGCGCTTCAGGTCCATCGGGTTCATACCGGCTGCGACAGCTTTGACACCTTCTGTTATTAATGCTTGTGCAAGTACAGTTGCTGTTGTTGTGCCATCACCAGCAACTTCGTTGGTTCTAGAGGCGACTTCTTTAACCATTTGTGCACCCATGTTTTCAAACTTACCTTCAAGCTCAATTTCTTGTGCAACTGATACACCATCTTTGGTAATGGTAGGCGCACCAAATGACCTATTTAAAACAACGTTTCTGCCCTTGGGGCCTAGTGTTACTTTAACTGCGTTAGCAAGCATGTTAACGCCATCTAGCATTAAGTTTCTAGCATCTGATCCAAATTTAATTTCTTTTGCTGACATGTTAATCTCCTTTATTCAACAACTGCGACAATATCGTCTTCACGCATCACTAATAATGCTTCACCATCTACTTTAATTTCAGTACCGGCATATTGGCCGAATAATACTTGGTCACCAACTTTAACATCTAGGGCAAGTATATCGCCATTGTCATTAATTCTGCCGTTACCAGCAGCTAATATTTCACCTTTTGAAGGTTTTTCAGTGGCTGAATCAGGGATGATAAGGCCGCTAGCGGTGGTTTTTTCTTCTTCTGTTCTACGAATGATCACGCGATCGTGAAGGGGGCGAATGTTCATTTTTTCTCCTATGAATGAAAACAATAAATTTTGTTAAAGCGAATTACTTATGCTTATTGACTTACCATTAAAGTGCTTGTGCTTCTAAATAAGTTTTAAGCTTTTTCATTGCTTTACTTTCAAGTTGACGAACCCGCTCAGCAGAAACACCATACTTGTTAGACAAAGTATATAAGGTCGTTTTTTCTTCTTTCAAGTACCTAGATTGTAAAATATCTAAACTTCTTTCGTCTAACAATGAAAGCGCTTGATAAAGTTGCTGTTGCTGATTTTTTTGAGTGTCATCATTAAGTAATAATTGCTCAGGAGTTTGAGTATTGTTGTCAGTTAGATAATGCTCTGGCGCTGAAAAGTCATCATCATCAGAGGTCTCAAAGGCTACATCATTAAATTGTAGACGTGATTCCATCTCGAGTACATCTTGGCGACGTACGCCTAAATCATTAGCGATTTCATCAGCTTGTGATTTATTTAACGAGTTGTAGATGTGTGATTTGGCTTTCTTAAGTTTAAAAAATAATTTGCGTTGTGCTTTTGTTGTGGCGACTTTAACAATCTTCCAATTTTTAAAGATAAACTCGTGAATTTCGGCACGAATCCAATAAACTGCAAAAGAAGAAAGACGTACTTTTTTGTATGGATTAAAGCGTTTTACTGCCTTCATTAGGCCAATAGTGCCTTCTTGAATAAGATCTGCTTGTTCTAAGCCATAACCCTTGTAACCATGTGCAATGAACGCCACAAAGCGCATATGCGATAAAACTAACTTTCTTGCTGCGCTAAGATCGTGATTTTCATAAAGCTCAATAGCTAAATCGTGCTCTTCTTCCGGAGTAAGTATCGGAGGATATTTTTGAACTTCAAACGAACTTGAAGTTCTAACAGTGGGTAAGGCAAAATCTTGACTCATAATGTTATTACAACCAATGATTAATATTAGTAAAGGATGATATTATACGTAATTTATATGTTATATCAACTGTTTAAGTAAATCTTGATGTTTTTTTGATTGCTGTTTAAGTGTTAAACGTTGAGCGTGAATAATATCGGACAAATCATTCAGTGCAATATTAAAATCATCATTAATCACTAAATAATCAAACTCATCAAAATGTTGCATTTCACTCACTGCGTCCTGCATTCTTCGATCAATGATACTTTGATCATCTTGACCTCGATCCGTTAGGCGTTCTTGTAGGGCCGAAACTGAGGGTGGTAAGATAAAAATACCAATCGCATCAGTAAAGCTTTGTTTGACTTGTTTTGCACCTTGCCAATCAATCTCTAGGATCACATCTTGATCTTGTGTCAATAACTCTTCAACCGTTTGTTTGGCAGTGCCATAGTAATTACCAAATACTTGAGCAGATTCAATAAAGTCATTGTTTTGTTTATTTTTTTCAAAGACTTGTTTAGAAATAAAGAAATAATTTTTACCATGCACTTCGCCAGGACGAGCAATGCGTGTTGTGTGTGAAACTGAGACACACAAATGATCCTCTTGTTCAATCAGTGCTTTGACTAATGAGGTTTTTCCGCAACCAGAAGGGGCGGCAATAATAAATAAATTGGCCATTGTTTAATTACTGGGTGTATAGCCCTGGATATCATCTGCACCTTCCTCAGAGAAGAAGAATTTTTCCATTTGAGACTTAAGATAACTTTGTGCTTTTTCATCAAGCATATTAAGGTTGTTTTCGTTAATTAACATGGTTTGATGGTCTAACCATTGTTGCCAACCTTGCTTGGAAACGCCAGCTAAAATTCTTTGACCAAGTTCGCCAGGGTAGGGCGCTCTATCGAGTGCCTCAAGCTCTTGATTTAATTTAACACATTGTACGGTATTCATAATTGTTTAATCCTAATGCCTAATAGATACAGAGTAACAAAGTAAATGACTGCTGAGATGGTAATGGTTGTTGCTATTGAAGCAATACGTTGCCAAGCATCATTTTCTAAGTAAAAACCGATGTCGTTAGAAAAGTTTAAAATAAAGACAACCATTATAAAGCCTGCCAGTAAGACTTTAAAAAACATTTTAACTAAATCGTGAGAGAATTTAAAAATAGAGCGCTTGTTTAAATAATAATAAAGTAACGCTGCATTAATAACAGCAGAGATTGAGGTGGCAATTGCTAGACCGACATGCGCATAATAATAGGCGAAAATAATGTTTAAAAAAACATTAGAGAGCATTGCAATCACACCAACTTTAACCGGGGTTTTGGTGTCACCTCTAGAGAGGAACGCTGGTGCTAAAATTTTTACAACAATGAACGCTATAAGTCCTGACCCATAAGCAATCAAACTGAGTGCTGACATGTGAGCTGCGAAAGCATCAAAAGCATCGTATTGAAATAAAGTAATGATAAGCGGTTCAGCCAATAGCACCAAACCAGCACAAGCTGGCACACCAAGCAGTAAGCCAATTTTAAGTGCATAATCAACTGTACGAGTGAATTTTTGTTCATCATTATTGGCATAATGATTACTTAGTTTTGCCAGGGAAACGGTTGCCAGAGCAATGCCAATAAGCGCTAAAGGTAGCTCTAATAGGCGGTCAGAATAATACAGCCAAGAGACACTACCGCTTACCAAAACCGTGGCAATCATGGTGTCAATGAGTAAGTTGATTTGAGAAACTGACACTCCGAATAGAGCCGGCAACATACGTTTTTTTAAGACTCCGATACTGGGATGGTCGCCTTGTATCAAGCGTGGTATTTTTTTAATTTTAATCAGGAAAGGGATTTGAAATAAAAGCTGCACAACGCCACCGATTAAAACACCCCAGGCTAGTGCCATAATTGGTGTATCCAAGTACTGAGATAAATACACTGCACTTAAAATCATGGATATATTGAGTAAAACTGGCGTAAAGGCTGGCACAGCGAATTTGTCATAAGTGTTAAGAATACTGCCAGCAAATGCCGTTAATGAGATTAACAACAAATAAGGGAAGGTGATTCTGAGCATACTCGATGCTAAGTCAAATTTTGTAGAGTCAGCATCAAAATAAAAACCCCAGGCAAACATGAAAATCACCAAAGGTGCAATGATCACTGTAATCACTGTAATGATAATTAAGACCATTAAAAATTTAGTACCGATATGATTAATAACTCTCTGTACTTCAGCTTCATTGTGGTTAGCCTTAGCCTCTGCCAAAATAGGTACAAATGCTTGAGAAAATGCACCTTCACCAAATAGACGTCTGAGAAAATTAGGAATTTTAAAGGCAACTAAAAAAGCGTCAGTTAGCCCGTTAGCGCCAAAATACCGAGCGATAATATAATCTCGAACCAAACCTAAAATACGAGATAGGAAAGTCATTGCAGTAACAATACTGCTTGATTTTAAAAAAGACCTATCCATAAGGGTATCGCACTCTGAATATTAGTCCTCGATTGGGCCGCGCATGATGCCGACTTTTGAGCTGCGAATACATTTTACAAATTGCATTACTTCAGGGCTATCAGCCTCAGATAGCTCTAACTCACTCAAAGTATTGTCAAGCAGTTGACCATAAGATTCTTTGTAAACCGCCTTAAAAGCTCTCCTAATAGAAGCAATAGCATTTAATGAAAAACCACGACGCCTCATACCTTCTACATTGTAACTTCTAACACGGGTTTGTACGCCTGAAGCGACCATATAGGAGGGAATATCTTTGTTAATTTGACAGCCCATACCAATGTAAGTGTGCATGCCAATCATACAAAACTGCTTAACCAAGGTAAATCCACCTAAAATCGCCCAATCTTGCAATCTTACATGTCCTGCCAATGAGGCGTTATTTGACATAATTGTATGGTTGCCAACTTGGCAATCATGGGCAATATGCACATAAGCCATTAACATATTGTTAGAGCCAACTCTGGTGATTGATTTCTCTTTTTCTGTACCTCTGTTAATCGTGCAAAATTCACGAATTAGGTTGTCATCACCAATCACTAAATTAGATTCTTGACCTTTTTCATAAGTAATGTCTTGTGGATCACCGCCAATAGAGGTAAATGAATAGATATGATTGTTGTTACCAATTTTTGTAGGACCTTGAATTACAGCGTGAGATTCTATAATCGTGCCTAATCCAATTTCTACATTGGCGCCGATTATTGCGTAAGCATGAATTTCAGCACTCTTATGAATTTTTGCACTAGGGTCTATAATTGCACTAGGGTGTATGGCCATGATATTTTCCTCAAGATTTTTTAAATTAGACTGCTGCTTTCTGTGTACACATTAGTTCAGCAGTTGTGACTATTTGACCATCTACTAATGCTTTGCACTTAAACTTCCAAATACCGCGTTTAACTGTCATTACTTCAACCTCTAGACGTAGTTGATCACCAGGCTCAACCATGCGTTTAAATCGAGCCTTATCAATACCAACCAACATATAGATTTGTCCATCAATCGGCTTACCTACTTCAGATTTAAAGGCTAAGATACCCGTTGCTTGTGCTAAGGCCTCAACGATCATTACACCAGGCATAATTGGCTGTGATGGGAAGTGTCCGGTAAATTGAGGCTCGTTGAAAGTTACATTTTTAATGGCAACAATCGATTTTCCAATTTCGATTTCTAGTACTCGATCAATCAATAAAAAAGGATAACGATGAGGCAGGTAATTTTTAACATCTTGAATGTTCATTTTCATAATGATTAATCCTTTATTTTTTTTAATTTAATATTTAAGTATTTTACGATTTTATCTAGTTTCACCAGCCATATTCCGACATTCTGCCATTGCTTATGCGGCATTAATGGGATGATACCGGTATAAATACCAGGCTTTTTAATGTGTTTGTCAACCGTACTTTTGCCACTTATAATAACATCATCACAAATACTAAGATGCCCAATAATGCCTACCATTCCACCAATCATACAGCGCTTACCAAGTACCGCACTGCCTGCAATCGCAGTGCTTGCAGCAATGGCCGTATTTTCTCCAATAATAACGTTGTGTGCAATTTGTATTAAATTATCAAGGCGTACACCATTATGTATTTGAGTATCTTCCAGTGTACCTCTATCAATTGTAGTATTAGCACCAATAGTAACATCATCGCCAATAATAACATTACCCAAATGGACAATCGCATGCCAACAACCATCTTTATCTCTGGCATTTCCAAAACCTTCAGAGCCAATAACAACACCTGGAGAGATAACAACATTGTTGCCAATTGAGCAGCTATGTAAAATCGCAACATTAGAGTGTAAGTGAGTATTGTCTCCAATTACAACATTGTTTTCAATAATACTATTGGCGCCGATCTTGCAATTATTACCAATAATAACATTTTCACCAATGACACAATTATTTGCAATAATCGCATTATGAATCTTAGCACTTGGGTGAATGCCCGGCTGATGAGTAATTGTTTTTTTAAAATAGTGTGTTATTTTTGCAAAAGACAGATAAACATCATCGACAATCAGAGCGTTAGTTGGGCAATCATCTAATAATTCTTTATTAAGGATAACGGCACTTGCTTTTGAAGTAATTAAGGCTTGTTTGTATTTTGGTGTTGCTATATAAGTTAGTTGATTATTTTTTGCAATATTAATAGAGGCAATACTCTCAATATTGATTGTGCTATCACCAACAACCGTGGCATCGATAAATTTAGCAATCTCCCCAAGCGTGTACATTATTCAAATCTTTGTCTAAGTTTTTGACTGATGAGCGAAGTGATATTAATCTTTTTACTGGCATAGGCCACTTTTTGGTACAAGATTAAATCAAAATTTTGTTCTTTGGCAACCTCTAGAATGACTTGATTAATCATTTTTTGAATTTTCCCTAACGCTTGTTTATTTTCAAATACTAATTGTTTTTTTAATGTCAAAGCCAATTGTTTGAGTTTTTTTTCTAAACCGGCAATTTTACCCACTTCATATTTAACCTCTTTTTCAGAAAAATCTTTTTTATTTTTATTAAATTGTTTGAGGAGTGATTTGATTTTATTATTTAACAACAACAACTGGGCTTCTTTCGGCTTAAATTTATTAATTACTATATCGTTTGCCTGGGAGAATTGTGGCGAACTGGTAACGACATGGTCGATATTAATATAGCCAATTTTTAAGGGTTGAGCATAAATCGAGCTTGTTAGAAACAAAGCTAAAAATATTAAACAATATTTTTTCATTTTTATTTAATTAAAAAGTTGATCCCAGAGTGAATTCAAAGTTTGTAGTTTTGTCACCTGATTTTTTTATTAAAGGTTCCGCCATGTAGATTCCAAGAGGGCCTACCGGTGTTAACCAAGAAAAGGCAATACCAGTAGACATGCGCAATTCATTAAAATCAAAATTAGAGGTTTTATTGTAAACACCGCCAGCATCAACAAAAGCACTCAGGCGCATATTTTTACTGTCTTTTACAAACTTCATTGGTGAAATGATAGATGCACCTGCCAATACAGACAATTCACCACCTTTTGCATTGCCACTTAGGTCATAAGTTGGTCCCAATGTGTTAAATTCAAAACCTCTAATGGAGTTACTACCACCGCCATAATAACGCTCAAAGAATGGAACCTCTTTAC
>JAUWPG010000055.1 GCA_030611725.1 Gammaproteobacteria bacterium | reverse complement strand
AGATGGAGTGATGGAGCTTGTGCGTCGTGATGCAGAATTGATCTATGTTGGCAAAGAGCGTGATAACCACGCTGTACCGCAAGGCGATATTAATCAATTATTAGTAGATATAGCCAAACAAGGACGACGTGTTTGTCGTCTAAAAGGTGGTGACCCGTTTATTTTTGGTCGTGGTGGTGAAGAGATTGAAACCTTGGCTGAAAACGGCATTCCGTTCCAAGTAGTGCCTGGCATTACTGCGGCATCAGGCTGCTCCACTTATTCCGGCATCCCGTTAACGCATCGAGACTATTCTCAATCTTGTCGTTTTGTTACTGGTCACCTTAAAGATGGTAGTATGAATCTACCTTGGGATGAGTTAGCAGTTGAACAACAAACCATTGTTTTTTATATGGCATTAGTAGGCGCTAGACAT
The DNA here is from genome assembly GCA_030611725.1 of Gammaproteobacteria bacterium. GTDB lineage: Bacteria > Pseudomonadota > Gammaproteobacteria > PS1 > Pseudothioglobaceae > Thioglobus_C. The sequence continues at coordinate 6,922 of JAUWPG010000055.1, read as the reverse complement.
TTATCAGAACAGTTGATTGCGCATGGTATGCGAGGCGATATGCCAGTCGCACTGGTTGAAAAAGGCACAACGCCTGATCAAAAGGTTTATACAACAACATTAGCAGGGCTTCCAAATCTAGTTGAAAATGAAACCATTCATGCACCCACACTAATCATTGTAGGCGAAGTAGTAAAATTGAGAGAAAAACTAAATTGGTTTAATGCGTAAATATATTAAGAAGAGTTATTAAGCCTTTCTTAAGGTTTATTTATCTGTTGCACCTAATTTTTTTACAATTATTGCAGCTGGGCAAAAACCTGTAAAGGCCGATTGAAATAAATTAAGGCCAGCAAAAGCAGTCAGCCATAACCAATTCGAATTTTGATATATTGGACTGATTGCCTCAGCACCCAGTAGTAATGAAACCATAACAACTAAACCAGCTACTGCAAAAACAGCATTATTGACTGTCATATTCTTACCTCTCTACTTAAGTTTGCAAAGGCTCTACTGTAACATTAATTAGGTATAATTTCAAGTCGTTGTCCTTATGGGGTAGCGAGCAAATGCGGGAGTGGTGGAATTGGTAGACACGCTGGATTTAGGTTCCAGTGTCGCAAGACGTGAGAGTTCGAGTCTCTCCTTCCGCACCATATTAATCCTTTAGTATCAAAGATTTTAAAGGATTCACTAAAAAAAGTTTAACCACAATTTAACTATATCAACAAAAAATAGTCTCAAACACACACATTATAATTACTCAAAACCCTTATATAATAAGTCTCTTTAAACGTGGTTGGGTATCAATATGCTTTCGAATCTTTCCTTCCGCACCATAATCATGCACAGGTTATGAAGACAATCATTCAACACAGTGCCAATATAGAAATTGCTACACAAATTGCAAGTACCTATAGTTGCGATATTAAGCGTTACGATTCACATATTCGTTTTCATACTGACCAACAGATTGATCTTGACGAGCTAAGACAAGCTTATCAGATCGATTTTAATTATCTGCCTGATTCATTTGATTTTCAATCGGTTGCTTTGTTTGTCAGTGACATGGATTCAACGCTCATTAATATTGAATGCGTTGATGAAATTGCAGATTTTGCCAATATTAAGCCACAAGTAGCCGCTATTACTGAGCGTGCAATGTACGGTGAGCTGGATTTTAATACTTCATTGATTGAGCGAGTCGCCTTGTTGGAAGGTTTGAAATTAGAAGTGTTAGATCGAGTATATGACGAGCGATTAAAGGTTAATCCTGGCGGGAAAAAACTGATTCAATTCTTAAAAGACAAAGGCATAAAGAGTGCTGTTGTTTCTGGCGGGTTTACTTATTTTACCAATCGTTTGGCCAAAGATATTGAGCTTGATCATGCGCGTGCTAACCATTTAGAAATTAAAAATAACCAATTAACAGGCAAGGTTCAAGGTGATATTGTTAATGCAACTACCAAAGCAGAGTTTGTTAAGGAGTTGTGTGATCAATATTCAATCTCTACCAGCCAAACAATGGTTGTAGGCGATGGTGCAAATGATCTAGAGATGATGGCAATAGCAGGGTTGTCAATTGCGTATCACGCCAAACCATTAGTTATAAAAAAAGCAGATATAGTGATAACCTATGGTGGATTAGATAATATAATAGATTTTTTTAATTTAAATCACTATGTTAGTTGAAATTGGACATTTTGCACTTATTCTTGCTTTAGCGTTTGCGCTACTTCAGGTTAGTTTGCCTACAATAGGCATTATTAAAAACAACTCAGTATTAACACAATTGGCCAAACCTTTATTGTGGGGACAGTTTTTTTGGATCATTGTTTCATTTGCAGTTTTAATGAACGCCTTTGTTGTTGATGACTTCTCAGTGAAGTATGTGGCTAATAATTCCAATACAGAATTGCCAGATATGTTTAAAATATCAGCCGTTTGGGGTGCGCATGAAGGGTCTTTATTATTATGGGCAATGATTTTGGCAGGCTGGAGCGTTGCTGTTTCAATTTTTTCTAAACGTCTTCCTAATGAAGTTATCAATCATATCCTTATTGTATTGGGCTTTATTAGTGTTGGATTTTTGTTATTTTTGTTAATAACATCCAATCCATTTGAGCGATTAGATATGGTGCCTCTGCAAGGACGAGAGCTTAATCCTTTGTTGCAAGATTTTGGTTTGATTATTCACCCGCCAATGTTGTATATGGGCTATGTTGGTTTGGCCATTCCTTTTGCTTTTGTTTTGTCGTCATTGGTTCGTGGCCAGTTGGATTCTACATGGCTTCGATGGTCTAGACCTTGGACACTCGTGGCTTGGGCATTTTTAACTTTTGGTATTACACTTGGATCTTGGTGGGCGTATTATGAATTAGGCTGGGGCGGCTGGTGGTTTTGGGATCCGGTAGAGAATGCCTCTTTCATGCCGTGGCTAGTAGCGACTGCATTGGTACACTCTTTAAGTGTGAGTGAAAAGCGTGGCGCATTCAAACACTGGACAGTGTTGTTGGCTATTTCTGGTTTCTCTTTAAGTTTACTAGGTACATTTTTAGTGCGATCAGGTATTTTAACTTCCGTCCATTCATTCGCTGCAGATCCTGATAGAGGTTTGTTTATCTTGGTGTTTTTAGTTATTGTGGTTGGTAGTTCATTGGCCTTATATGCTTGGCGTGCAAATTTGATGCGCAGTAGCAACACATTTGCACCATTGTCTCGTGAAAGCGGTCTATTGATAAATAACATATTATTTGTTACAGCGATGCTTAGTGTATTTTTGGGCACACTTTACCCGTTACTGTTAGATTCATTAGGTCTGGGAAAAATTTCAGTAGGTGCACCTTATTTTGATGCGGTATTTGTACCCATTATGATTCCAGCAGTTTTAGTGATGGTAATAGCGCCCTTTTTACGCTGGAAAAAAGATTCTTTACAAAGGGTGGGCGGGCTATTGAAAAAAGTTTGGGCTGGTGTCGCGTTATTGTTTGCAATCGCTGTATTTTTTACCGATAATATTTTTGTTCTATTGGCTGTATTTTTGTTTATTTGGATTGTTTTGCATTCTTTGGTTTTGCTTGTTCAAAGATTTAATCAAAAAGCCAAACCAAGTACTGCATTTATTGGCATGATTTTGGCGCATGTTGGTATTGCGGTTTTTTTATTAGGTGCAACAGTAACAACACAATATGGTATTGAAAAAGACATCAAGATGAATCTTAACGAAACGGTTGACATTGAAGGTTATCAATTTACCTTCAAAGGTGTTGAAAACTTTTCTCATCAAAATTATAAAGGTTATAAAGGCATGGTTGACGTTGCTTATGGTGGTGAATATATTGCAACGTTAAAACCGGAAAAGCGCCAATATGTAACTGGCATGCCAATGACAGAGGCATCTATTGATCCATCTCTTTATCGTGACCTATATGTTGCATTAGGTGAATCTTTAGAAGGCGACGCTTGGAGCCTGAGGCTCTATTACAAACCACTGATTAGATTAATCTGGCTGGGTGGTCTATTTATTGTTTTTGGCGCTTTGTTGGCAGCGTTTGATCGACGTTATCGTTTGCGAGTAAAGTCATGAATATATATATATGGTTTACACTAATGGCCAGTGTGTCAGCAGTATGGTTGATTTGGTATTTATACCGTCCATTGCGAGGTAATGATTTTAATCTTCAAAAATCAAACATTGTATTGGGGAAGCAAAGACAAGCAGAGTTGCAACAAGATTTAGAAGGAGGTTTCATTGATACAGACTCTTTTGATCAGGCGCAAGACGAAATTACACAAACTTTAGCGCTTGAATTAAATCAAACAACAAGCAATTCTTTTACGAGCAATAAGAATCAAATAAACTATAGATCATCTGCACTTATTTTAATCTTTTTGTTGGTTTTTTCTTTTGGATTTTATGATGTATTCTCACCAGGGAAAATTCAGGATGCTGATTTATTAAAACAACAAATAGCATCATTGACTTTGGATGAGGGCCTGGTCAAGTTAAAAAATCATCTAGATAAAAATCCTGACGATGCTAAAACATGGCAAATGCTTGGGCTGGCTTATTTTGATCTAGACAATTTACCTGAGTCGTTAAAAGCTTATGAAATGTCACATCAATTAAATCCAAACAACGTTAGAACATTGGTTGAGTATGCAACGACATTAGCGCGTTTAAATGAGGGGAGTTTTACTGGCAAGCCGACTGAATTAGTTGAGAGGGCGCTGGCTATTAATCCAAATGCAATTGATGCAATTTATTTAACCGGCTTGATTGCAGCCAACCAGCAAGATTTTGCTACAGCCGAAATCCACTGGAAACAAGCTTTGGCTCTATTGTCTTTGACAGATCCCAATCGTCAAGCCATGCAAGAGATGCTAGAACAGATCCAAAGCATAATGACAACAAAATCTCAATCCACCCAAGGCGGTCTAATGGTTGATGTGATTATTCCTGAGAAGCTCATGCTTGAACGTTCGATGAATGATTATTTGATGGTTTATGCTAAAGCTCCAACGGGCATGCCTATGCCGATTGCAATTGTAAAATTAAAGCTAAAAGACTTTACTGGTAGAGTGGTATTATCGGATGATAATTCGGTAACGCCATCTCGTTTATTATCGCAAGCTAAGCAAATTATTGTGGTTGCGAGAATTAGCCAAACAGGCGGCGCCATGAAGCAATCTGGAGATATAGATTTTGCCAGTGACCCATTTGAATTAGAAGGTACTTCTAGAATTTTGTTAGATATGTCACCTCAGATCGAGACAGATACAGATACACCATTGCCTACCGAGAGTAATATTCAAAGTTTAGAGCAAAAAATTAAGGACAATCCTAAAGATGCTCAAGCATGGGCTTTGTTGGGGTATTCCTATATTTCTATTGGTAGCAATAAGGCTGGCATTGATGCGTATAACAAAGCCAGAGCACTTGAGCCAGACAATGTTAATTTACTCATTGAAAATTCCTCTATGCTTGCCCAATTGCAAAATGATCAATTTCTAGGGGAGCCAATTAAGTTGATTAATCAAGTACTGAAGCTTGAGCCTAATAATGTTGAAGCGTTATGGAGGTTGGGTTTATATCAGTATCAACAGAACGACATAAATGCGGCTATTAACACTTGGGAAAACACATTGTTGTTCATGCCGGATCAGTCTTCAGTAAAAATTGCGTTAATGAAAACCTTGGTAGCAGTTAAAGAGAGGCATTCAGAAATAACTCAGAAAGACGAAAAGGTAAAACTCGCAGTAAATGTTGAAATTGACCAGGATATTTTACAAACCAGACTTCAAAGTGATGACTTTATTATGATTTATGTTCGTGCAGCTAGCGGCATGCCAATACCAATTGCCATTGAAAAGTTACGTTTAAAAGATTTTAAGGGTCAAGTTGTTTTGTCAGATAATAATTCAGTCATGTCATCTCGTTTGTTATCACAAGCAGATAAAATTATTGCTGTTGCACGTATTAGTAAGACAGGAAAGGCGATGAAACAAACCGATGATATTGAAATAAGAAGTCAGCCTTTCTCTTTGAAAAATATTACTAAAATAAGCTTAAATATTAAATAAAATTTTCTATATGTCAGAAACTATTGAGCTTGCTAAGTTATTGCTTTCTAAGCCATCTTTAACGCCACTTGACGAAGGTTGTCAGGCATTGATGAGTGATCGATTGTCCAAGATAAACTTCCAAATTGAACAATTAAAATTTGGTGAGGTTGAAAATTTTTGGGCGCTACGAGGCAACACTTCCCCAGTGTTTGTGTTTGCGGGTCATACCGATGTTGTGCCTGTAGGTGAGAATTGGAAAACCGACCCTTTTAATCCAGAAATTATAGACGGCATGTTGTATGCACGAGGTGCAGCGGATATGAAAGGTTCGCTTGCAGCGATGGTAGTGGCAACTGAACGCTTTGTTAAAGATTTTCCTGATCATCAAGGATCTATAGGATTTTTAATTACCTCAAATTAAGAAGGTCCGGCGCTAGATGGCACAGTTAAAGTATGTGAATATTTAAAAACCAAAAACCAAGCAGTTGATTATTGTTTAGTGGGAGAGCCTTCTTCAACTAAACAATTAGGTGACGTTATTAAAAATGGACGTCGAGGCTCACTTAATGGTCGATTAACCATTATTGGAAAACAAGGGCATATTGCTTATCCGCATTTGGCAAACAACCCGATTCATCTTGTGATACCTGCACTTAATGATTTATGTGATGAATTGTGGGACGAAGGTAACGAATACTTTCCAGCAACCAGTTTCCAAATCTCTAATATTTATGCCGGCACTGGTGTGACCAATGTCATTCCAGGTGAAACTGAAGTTGTGTTTAATTTTAGATATTCAACCGAATCTACCCATGAAGACTTGCAACAAAGGGTGTTGGGTATTTTGGACAAACATGGTCTTGAGTATAAGCTTAATTGGGAGCATTCAGGTTATCCATTTTTAACACCTAAGGGTGATTTGGTTAGTAGCTGTGTGGATGCGATTAAAACTGTTAAGGGTATTGATACTGAGTTGTCTACTTCGGGCGGAACTTCGGATGGACGATTCATTGCACCTATGTTAGATGCGCAAGTGGTTGAGTTAGGCCCTTTAAACGCAACCATTCATCAAGTTAATGAGTGTGTCAGTACGCAAGATTTAGATGATTTAACTGATGTCTATTATCAGGTACTTAAAAACATACTGATATAAAATGCAATTTGATGTTATTACTTTGTTTCCTGAAATGTTTTCAGCGATTAAAGACGAAGGGGTGATTGCGCGTGGCATTAAGAAATCTCTACTTTCAATCAATACTTGGCAACTTCGAGATTTTAGTGGTAACAAACATCGAAATATTGATGATGCGCCGTATGGTGGCGGTGCAGGCATGGTAATGCAGGTTAAGCCTATACGTGATTGTATTGATAGAATCAA
>JAUWPG010000017.1 GCA_030611725.1 Gammaproteobacteria bacterium | reverse complement strand
ATTGTTGAAACCCTGGCAGGCGATGCAACTGGTTTCACTGATCAAGATTATCAAAACTCAGGCGCTAACATTGCTCAGAAGGCCAGTGATATTTTCGAGCAGGCCGAGCTGGTTGTTAAGGTTAAAGAACCCCAAGGGAGCGAATGCGCAATGTTGTCTCAAGATCAAATATTATTCACTTATCTTCATCTGGCAGCTAACCCAAAACAAGCCGAATTGTTATTAGCATCTGGCAGCACTTGTATTGCCTATGAAACCATTACTGATGATAATGGGCGTTTGCCACTACTCAAGCCCATGAGTGAGATCGCAGGGCGAATGTCGATCCAATCCGGCGCCCACCATTTAGAAAATACTCAAGGCGGGTCTGGGGTGTTATTAAGTGGAGCCACTGGAGTAGATCCAGCTCAAGTGCTGGTATTAGGTGGTGGTATTGTGGGCATGAATGCGGCTAAAGTAGCTCTAGGCATGGGCGCACAAGTGACCACCCTTAATCGCTCAATTTCAGAACGACTGATAGAATTTCAAAAGAAACATTCATCACAACTGTCCATTAATTTATCTACACAAGCTAATATTGAACAGTACTTAAGTATTGCTGATTTGGTTATTGGCGCCGTATTGGTTGCAGGAGCTAAAGCGCCAAAACTGATTACCCGAGACATGCTTAAACTCATGAAAAAAGGATCGGTCTTGGTGGATGTGTCAATCGATCAAGGCGGTTGTTTTGAGACATCAACAGTGACCACACACGACAAATCAACCTATGTGGTTGATGGCGTTATTCATTATTGTGTAGGCAATATACCTGGTGTGGTCGCACAAACTGCGACTTTGGCACTCACTAACGCAACCCTGCCTTATATTATAGAAATTGCCAATAAGGGTTATCAACAAGCCATGCTTGATAGCCAAAATTTAATGAATGGGCTAAATATACATCAAGGAAAGATTACTCACGAAGTCGTTGCTGAAAGTCTGGGTTATCAATATAGCCCAATCAGCTTCTAAACACCGTATTGATCTCGGTAAGACTCAATACGCCCAATCAATGCTTGATCATTACCTTGTTTTAAATAGTCAATCAAATGCGATAAACTAACAATACTTAAGACTGTAATGCCAAATTTTTCTTCAACTTCTTGAATGGCTGATTTGTCGCCTTTGCCTTTTTCTTGACGATCAACTGCAACAATCACACCTTTGGCTTTAGCGCCATTTGCATCAATAATATCCATCGCTTCACGAATCGCTGTACCTGCGGTAATTACGTCATCAATGATCAAAATATCGCCCTCAAGTGCATGGCCAACAATATCGCCACCTTCGCCGTGTGTTTTGGCTTCTTTACGATTAAAACTGTACGGTACATTTTTACCAAATGAATCGTTCAATGCCATTGCTGTAGCCGTTGCAAGCGGAATGCCTTTATAGGCAGGGCCAAACAAAACATCAAAATCTAATCCATTTTCCTGAATAGCTTGTGCATAAAACTTGCCTAATTTTGAGAGGTGTTCGCCGGTATTAAATGAACCTGCATTAAAGAAATAAGGGCTAACACGGCCTGACTTAAGCGTGAATTCGCCAAATTTTAGTGCGCCAATTTCTAACATAAAATCCACAAAGTCTTTTTGATACTGCTGCATACAATCCTCTTAAATCATTAAAATATTTCCAATGATAAGAATTATAACGGCTAACGTCAATGGAATTCGTGCAGCTGAACGAAAAGGTTTTTTCCAGTGGATGAAAACTCAAAACGCAGATGTCGTTTGTGTGCAAGAAATCAAAGCACAAGAGGATCAGTTAGATGATAAATTCTATCCAGAAGGCATACACACCTATTACAAACCTGCCGAGCGAAAAGGCTATAGTGGCACGGGTTTATACTGCAAACAAAAACCTGATCAAGTTATTTTCAGCCCTTGGGAAGACATTGATTTCGAGGGTCGTTTTATTCAAGCTGATTTTGGCAATCTCAGTGTTATTTCTATTTACATTCCTTCTGGCTCAGCCAAACAAGAACGTCAAGATTATAAGATGGCATTTATGACTGAGCGCTTTATGCCTTATCTTCAAGAGTTACAAAAAGATGGGCGTGAATATATCGTCTGTGGCGATATCAATATTGTGCATAAAAAAATTGATATCAAAAATTTCAATGGTAATAAAAATCGTTCAGGTTGTTTGCCGGAAGAGCGAGCGTGGATGGAAGAACTATTCACACAAGCAGGTTTTATTGATGCCTTTCGAGAGATCAATCAAGAAGCGGATCAATACACTTGGTGGTCTAATAGAGGACAGGCTTGGGCTAATAATACAGGCTGGCGTATTGACTACCATATTCTCAGTGCCAACCTTAAAGGCACACCTCAACGTGTTGAAATTTATAAAGACGAACGTTTTTCTGATCATTCGCCACTCATCATTGATTACAACTTATGAGTGAGAAAGTCGTACGCAAAATCCAAAGTTTTGTACGTCGCTCAGGTCGACTAACGCTTGGTCAAAAGGCCGGACTGTTTGATCTTTGGCCAAAGTTTGGTATCGACGCCCCTACTGGCCTCATTGATTTAAATAACGAATTTGAAAAGAACCAAGCCATTACATTAGAGATCGGCTTTGGTAATGGTGACAGTCTATTAGAAATGGCCACCAATATGCCCAATCAAAACTTTCTAGGCATTGAAGTGTATGAGGCAGGTGTGGGCAGACTCATTAACGAGGCAAATAAACGCCAACTCACCAACTTAAAAATTATTAAAGAAGATGCGGTTGAAGTGCTTAAATATTGTATAAAAGATGATAGCTTTGATACGTTTCAACTGTTCTTTCCAGACCCTTGGCATAAAAAGAAACACCATAAACGCCGCATCGTACAAACAGATTTCCTAGATTTGATTTCAAGTAAGCTCCAAAGTGGTGGTACGATACACATGGCCACTGATTGGGAAAACTACGCCACACATATGATGAAAATGCTAGAAAACCATCCACACTTTAAAAATACCATGAGTGCCCATAACTATTCAGTAAAGCCCGAACATCGACCGATTACTAAATTTGAACGCCGAGGCGAGCGATTAGGACACGGCGTTTGGGATTTGATTTTTATTAAGGAGTAATTATGCTGTTCCCTTTATTTGTTGTTGTGACACTGCTTGAAATTTATGTACTGGTTTCTGTTGGCGAATCGATTGGTGGATTTTCTACTGTTTTATTGGTTGTTATTACCGCGCTGATTGGCTCTACCTTGCTTAAACATCAAGGTTGGTCGACTATGGCCAAAGCTCAAAATGCTATGGCGAATGGTCAAACACCAGCATTTGAGATGATGGAAGGTGTGGTGATTTTAATCTCAGGTGTGTTGTTATTAACCCCTGGATTTATTACTGACATCGTTGGCTTGCTTGGCCTAATGCCTTGGTCTCGAACTTATTTTATTGATAAAATTCTAAGCAAAAATGCCGAAAAAATATTTTCTCAAAACAATACTGTGTTCATTCATAAAGGCCAATCGTCCGAAAGAAAAGACACGCATAAAGATAAAAAAGACACCATTGAAGGTGAGTTTTGGGAAGACTAAAAACCTTAGACGAATGGCTTAATTGGCAAGAAGGCTTGCATACCCAAGAAATTGACCTTGGGCTCGAGCGCATACAAAAAGTCTATCAAAAATTATTTCCAGAGGGTGTTCCTTTTAAAGTCATAACCGTTGCAGGTACTAATGGAAAAGGCTCTACCATTGCTTTTATTGACAGTATATATCAGCAATCAAGCGTTCGGGCGGGTGCTTTTACCTCTCCACACATTATTAAATACAACGAGCGATTCACCATCAGTGGCCAAATGGTAAATGATGAGACTATTTGTCAAGCCTTTGAAACCATTGAAACTTGTCGATCTGATGTGTCGCTTACCTATTTTGAATTTTCTACTTTGGCCGCCCTGGTCATTTTTACCAATAAAGAAGTGGATGTTGCAATCTTAGAAATTGGCTTAGGAGGTCGGCTTGACTCGGCAAATATAGTGAATCCTAATGTCAGTATTATTACCAATATTGACCTTGATCACACCGACTATTTAGGTGATACGCGTGAAGCCATTGGTTTTGAAAAGGCTGGCATTATGCGTCATAACATACCTTGTGTTTGCGCCGATCAAAATCCACCGACTTCTCTGCAAAATCATGCCGACAATATTGGCGCATTACTCACCTTTGTTAACCAGCCTTATCTTGGAGAAATTAGCTTACAAGGAGAACACCAACAATATAACGCCGCATTGGCGATTGCAGCTATTAACCAATTACAAAAAACACTAAGCACTGATCAAGATCAAATTATCAAAGGTGTTAAAAATGCCAATTTATCTGGACGCTTTGAAGTTAAGATTATCAATAACAAAACCATTGTTTTAGATGTGGCTCATAATGAGGCTGCCGTCATGGCGTTGGCAAGCACCTTAAGAACAAATATAACACCCAGTATCGCAATTTTTTCTGCGCTAAAAGATAAAAATATTGAATCAATGATTAGCGCAATCGAACCATTGATTGATGAATGGCTATTGGTACCACTCAATGTCAATCGTGCAACTTCTACACAGGAAATGGTAGAAAAATTTAACCTATCAAGCAATATTAAATCTTGTGATAATATGAATAACGCTATCCATCATGCCGTCAATACTCAGCAATATCAACGCATTGTTATTTTTGGTTCATTTCACACAGTCGCTGACGCGATGAAAATTCTAGGTAAATATTAAACCTTCATGGCACACGCATAGCAATAAAATCTTGTAAAATTAGCGATTAACTAAGGAGTACGAATGAGTGAATTCTTTGCAAATATTTGGGGCGCTATCGATCTATTGATTTGGTCTGACTGGCTAACACTTGCCGTTTTAATCGGCTTTCTTGTGCTTGGTATTAAACGAGGAATTGCCAAAGAATTAATCAATCTGGCTTTTTTAATACTGGCCATTATTATCGCTTGGATTTTTTATCAAAGACTTGCCGAAAGTACTGTTGTCACTTGGTTGCTACTGCCCCAAAAATCTCACCTAGCCATTGCTTTTGGTGGTATTTTTGTCAGTATACTGCTCATCAAACGAGCATTATACAAACTCATAGAAATCTCATCCAATGTCAGCAACCCTTGTGTGCTTAATAAAATATTTGCGCTGTTGGTGTTCTTCACAGCAGCAGCAGCACTTAGTTGGCACTACTTGGATTTAGTGGCAAGCCTTGCCCTTATGGAGATTGTTGTCACCAGTGAATCGCTCAGAATTTGGCTGTCTTTTGGTGTTGTCTTTATATTGATAATCAGCGTTTTTTCGTCTATTTTCAACGTGCTAAATGTTTCAATTGATTCGAGTAAGCCTTGCTTATTGTCACCGGTTTTTCAAAAAATCCTTAATGGGCTACATAATGTCGACACGGTAATTAATATATCCAAAATCGACAACACCAAGAACAAATTATTGGGTGGATTAATTGGGCTCATCAAGGGGGCTTTAGTAATCCTAATCATGGTATTGGTGTTACAAAGCATTACATGGATTTCTCAACAATATTATTGGGTTGAGACTAAGGGTGCGCTCAGAACTTTTCAAAATGTTGCGATAGACATTAAGCCTGAATTATCGCAGCACTTATTATTTATCGAAAACGAATAAGGAAACAAGTCTATGTGCGGCATTGTTGGTATTTTATCCACCACTAAAAAAGACACAGCGCTTTACATCTACGACGCGCTTACCATCTTACAACATCGCGGACAAGACGCGGCTGGTATCGTTACTTCACACAAAGGTCGTTTTTACATGCGCAAGTCAAATGGCTTAGTCAAGAACGCCTTTAGAACTAATCACATGGCCAAACTTTTAGGCGACATGGGCATTGGACATGTGCGTTACCCAACTGCCGGCAGCTCAAGTGGTGCCGAAGCGCAACCGTTTTATGTTAATTCACCTTACGGCATTGCCTTTGCACATAATGGCAATTTAACCAATACTAAGCAACTTGAAAAAGAGTTATTTGAACAAGACCTACGTCACATTAACACCAATTCAGATTCAGAAATTTTGCTAAATGTGTTTGCTAGTGAATTAGCTAAATTAAAAAAACAACGCATTAATGAGCAAGATATTTTTGATTCAGTCGCTCAAGTACATAAGCGTGTACGTGGTGCTTACGCCACCATTGGCATGATTCCAGGTTATGGTATTTTTGGCTTTAGAGATCCAAATGGTATCCGTCCGCTAATCTTAGGAAAGCGCACTACTTCAGGTGGCACCAAGTATATGCTTGCTTCTGAGAGTGTTGCTCTCACTGCACTGGGTTATGAAATCACTCAAGACATCAAACCAGGTGAGGCTGTAGTTATTGATCGTGCAGGTAATATTTTTGTACAGCAATGTGCTGAGAGCCCAAAATATTCTCCATGTATTTTTGAATTTGTCTACTTCGCTCGCCCTGACTCAGTCATCGACAATATCTCGGTTTATAAATCACGCCTTAGAATGGGTGAACGCCTTGCAGCAAAGATCCAAAAAGAATGGGATGTAAATGAAATTGATGTGGTGATACCAATTCCGGACACTTCTCGAGTCGCTGCTTTACAATTAGCACAAGAATTACAAGTTAAATACTCTGAGGGTTTAATTAAAAATCGCTACATCGCGCGTACTTTTATTATGCCCGGACAAAAACAACGCAAAAAATCAGTGCGGCAAAAACTTAGCACAATTGAACTAGAATTCAAAGGTAAAAATGTTTTATTGGTAGATGATTCCATTGTGCGTGGCACCACCAGTGAGCAAATTGTAAAAATGGCACGAGATGCAGGTGCTAACAAGGTGTTTTTTGCCTCAGCTGCACCACCCGTTAGACACCCTAATGTATACGGCATTGATATGGCCAGTGAAAAAGAGTTTATCGCACACGATAAGAATATTGATCAAATTTGTGAAGTCATTGGTGCAGATAAATTGATTTATCAAGATTTAGATGATCTAATCTGGTGTGTACAGCAAGGCAACACAGATATTAAAGACTTTGATTGCTCTTGTTTTGATGGTAAATATATCACTCAAGATGTTGATAGAAATTATCTCGATCAAATCGAATCTTTGCGTTCTGACTCTTCCAAGCAAGAAAACAACATCAACGAAAGTTCTGAACTGATATGTAATGATGTAGAATGAGTATTATTTAACTATTAGCACGATATGAAAGACTTAGAATTTGACACCATTGCTATACGCGAAGGCTATCGAACAACCAACGAGCAAGAGCATTCAGAGGCTATATTTCTAACCTCAAGTTTTGTGTTCGACTCTGCTGAACAAGCGGCCAACCGGTTTTCTAAAAAAGAGCCTGGGAATATTTACGCACGCTTTACCAACCCAACGGTTGATGCCTTTGAGAAAAAACTAGCCGCACTTGAAGGTGCTCATTCTTGTGTTGCCACTTCAAGCGGCATGTCAGCAATCTTTGCCACTATCATGGCATTAGTAGAATCAGGCGATCACATTGTGGCTTCACGCAACATGTTTGGCACCTCTATTGTTTTATTAAATACGATTGTTAGCAAGTTTAATATTGACATTAGTTATGTTGATTTAGGTGATTTATCACAGTGGCAAAGCGCGATTAAAGACAATACTAAACTCTTCTTGCTTGAAACGCCTTCCAATCCTTTGGGGGAGGTGGTTGATATCACTGCGCTTAGTAAGATCAGCCAAACCAACGATATTCTATTGGCTGTTGATAATGCTATTCTTTCTCCAGCATTACAAAACCCTATCAAACTCGGTGCTGATATTGTGATTCACTCAGCCACTAAATATATTGATGGCCAAGGTCGTTGTTTAGCAGGTGCAGTATTGGGTAGCGAAGCAATTATTGAACAAGTTAGTGGGTTTACTCGAGCCACTGGCCCTAGCCTAAGTGCGTTTAATGCTTGGATTGTTTTAAAAGGTCTAGACACACTTAGTCTCAGGATGAAAGCACATTCAGATAATGCGCTTAAGTTAGCCAGCTGGCTAAGTCAACAAGACCAAGTAGAAAAAGTACATTATTTAGGCTTGGAAACTCATCCAGATCACGCCCTGGCCAAAACTCAACAGTCTGGATTTGGAGGCATTGTCTCATTTGAAATTAAAGGTGGCCGAAAAGAAGCTTTTAAATTGATCAACAGCACTGAAATACTTTCTATTACCGCCAATTTGGGCGATACCAAAACCACCATTACTCACCCTGCAAGCACCACGCACGGACGTCTCACTGATAATGAAAAACAACAGGCTGGTATTACTGAAGGTTTGATTAGGATCTCAGTCGGCCTAGAAAGCACTAATGACGTGATAAATGACATTAGAAAAGGCCTTTAAAGTATAATTTCATGTAAATATAGACACAAGGATAATTAAATGCAAGACTCTTTTTCCTATGATGAATTAATCAAATGCGGCAATGGCGAATTATTTGGTCCAGGCAATGCACAGCTACCACAGCCGCCGATGCTGATGTTTGATCGTATCACTCATATTTCTAAGGATGGTGGGGAATATGGCAAGGGCCATATTGTTGCAGAATTAGATATTAAGCCTGATTTATGGTTTTTTGATTGTCACTTTAATGACGATCCAGTCATGCCAGGTTGTTTAGGTTTAGATGCTATGTGGCAACTCATCGGCTTTCACTTGGGCTGGCTAGGCGGCCCAGGTCGCGGTCGTGCGCTTGGTGGTGGTATTAAATTTACCGGCCAGGTTTTACCAAATGCTAAAAAAGTCACCTACAAAATTAATCTATCGCGCGTCATTGAGCGCAAGCTCTATATGGGTATTGGCGATGCCACGATGGATGTAGACGGCAAAATAATTTACGAAGCCACTAACTTAAAAGTAGGCTTATTCACAGACACAAGTGGTTTCTAATGCGTAGAGTGGTTGTTACTGGCATGGGTATTGTTTCTAGTTTGGGTGCAAACTGCGACGAAGTATTAAAATCCTTAAAAACTACCAAATCAGGTATTAAGTTTGACGAAAAGTATGCAGAGCTAGGCTTACGATCTCACGTATCTGGCCAAATTGCTGAAATCGATTCTAGCGATGTTATTGATCGAAAAATGAAACGATTCATGGCGGATGCCGCTATTTATTGCGCTATGGCGCTTGACGAAGCCATCAAACAATCGGGTTTATCATCAGACCAAGTCTCTAACATTCGCACTGGTCTTATTATGGGTTCTGGCGGTTCTTCCAATCAAAACATAGTTGAAGCGGCTGATATCTTAAGGGAAAAAGGCATTAAACGTGTTGGGCCTTATCGAGTACCTCGCACCATGGGCTCAACAACCTCTGCTTGTCTTTCAACCATGTTCAAAATCAAAGGCATCAACTATTCAATCAGTTCCGCTTGTTCAACCAGTGCGCATTGTATTGGAAATGCTATGGAGCAGATCCAAATGGGAAAACAGGATGTCGTCTTTGCTGGTGGTGGTGAAGAACTTGACTGGTCGCTGAGCATGTTATTTGACGCAATGGGCGCACTGTCTTCTAAATACAACGATACCCCTGAAAAGGCATCTCGTGCTTATGATGCTGATCGCGATGGCTTTGTGATATCTGGTGGTGGTGGTGCACTGGTGTTAGAATCACTAGAACATGCCGAAGCGCGTGGCGCAACTATTCTAGCAGAGCTTACTGGATACGGCGCTACTTCTGACGGTTATGACATGGTTGCCCCATCTGGCGAAGGCGCAAAACGCTGTATGGAGCTTGCTATTTCGACCGTTGATGGCCCAATTGACTATATCAATGCCCATGGCACATCGACACCAGTTGGTGATGTTAAAGAGCTTGGCGCTATTAAAGAAGTTTTTGGCAACAACGTGCCGCATGTTGGGTCAACCAAATCACTCTCTGGCCATGCACTCGGCGGTGCTGGTGTAAACGAATCTATCTATTCACTACTAATGCTCGCAAACGATTTTATGGTGGAGTCCGTTAATATTGAAAATCTTGATGAAGCCGCTGAGGGTATACCAATTGTTCAAGCAACAACGATTCAAAAACTCAATCGAGTAATGTCGAATAGCTTTGGTTTTGGCGGCACGAACGCGTGTTTGATTTTCGAGAAATTTAAAAAATAAATAACTTTTACCTAAGCATCAAAAAAAAGCCGTGCTAATACTAACGGTTTTTAATGCTTAGTTACTTAAATTTATGGCCTTGCATCTATTTCTTTTTCTTCTTTTTCAGATGGTAGTAAATCTGCTTTCGTAATGCCTAAAGCTAAAATCATCGAACTTGCTACATAAATCGAAGAATAGGTTCCAATCACTACACCGATCAATAGCGCTAAAGCAAAACTATGAATAATCTCTCCGCCCAAGAAGAACAAAGCAAACAATACCAACAATGTTGTAAGGGAAGTCATAATAGTTCTTGATAGTGTCTGATTCAACGCATCATTAACAATCTTTTTCGGATCGGTGTGTCGCGTAGACAAAAAGTTCTCACGAATACGATCAAACACCACAATCGTATCGTTTAGAGAATAACCAATCACCGCTAAGATGGCTGCTAATACGGTTAAATCGAACTCAAATTGTAATAATGAAAATATACCCAGGGTAATAACAACATCGTGAAGCAATGCTGATATTGAGCCCAAGGCAAAACGATATTCAAAACGAAATGCAACGTAAATCAAAATTCCAATTAACGCATAAAGCATTGCCAAACCGCCATCATTGGTAAGCTCCTCACCCACTTTAGGACCAACAAACTCAACACGACGAATGTCTACCCCATCCCCTAACAATCTAATAATTTTAGAGCTAAGCTTTGCGCTGGAAATAGCTTGAGGCTCAAGACGAATTAAGATTTCTTTGGTTGAGCCAAAATATTGAACGTTGGCACCCTGAAACTTTGCTTCATCCAATATGCTTCTAACTTCGTCTAAATTAACGCTTTTCTTGTACCCCACTTCAATCAGCGTTCCGCCGGTAAAGTCAATACCAAACTTCAGTCCTTGCGTTGATAATGAAAATATCGAAATAGTAATCAACACTAATGAGAAAATAATGGCATAAGTGCGCTTACCAATAAAATCAATTGCAGGAATATTTAACGCCTTCATATCGATAACTCCTCTAGTTTTTTGCCGCCATAAATCTTATTAATAATCGCTCTCGAAACAATAATTGCCGTAAACATTGAGGTCACAATTCCAATCGACAAAGTAATGGCAAAACCTTTGATTGGGCCAGTGCCAAAACTAAATAATACCAGTGCTGCAATCAGTGTGGTGATATTGGCATCTGCAATGGTTAATACTGCCTTTTCATAGCCGCTTGAGATGGCTTTCTGAATATTACTATTCGTGGTCAATTCTTCTTTAATTCGCTCAAAGATCAGGACATTAGCATCGACTGCCATACCAACTGTTAATACAATGCCGGCAATGCCGGGCAGTGTCAATGTAGCTTGCAAGAGTGATAAAACTGCAATAATCATAACTAGATTTAAAGTTAGTGCAATGTTAGCCACCATGCCAAACACGCGATAACGCACAGCCATAAAGATTAACACCAGAACAAAGCCAGCAATCACTGACAACACACCTTTTTCAATGTTGTCAGCACCAAGGCTCGGGCCAACCGTTCGCTCTTCAATGATTTCAATCGGCGCTGAGAGTGAGCCTGCTCTAAGCAATAATGCTACATTGCGTGCTTCACGCGCGCTATCAATACCGGTAATTTGAAAGCGTGATGAAAAAGTGCCTTGAATCGTAGCAGCGTTGATAATGTCTTTTGTGGTGCTGCGCTTTTTAAAAATCTTACCCTCTTTATTAACCAAAGTCTCCACTTTGTTTTCAATAAATACTACCGCCATACGATGGCGCAAGTATTTCTTAGTAGTGTCAAGCATTGATCGGCCGCCTACGCTATCCAGGGTAATATTTACCATTGGTGTGTTGTTCTCTTGATCCACCCCTGAAGAAGCACCAGTAATATTTTCGCCGGTAGCAATAACTCGGGTTTTTAATAATAATGGACGACCATCTTTAAAATAATAAAGTTTTGATCCAACTGGGGTTCTGCCCGATTGAATGGCTGTTTGCGGATCATTCTTCTCGTCAACCAACCTAAATTCTAAGGTTGCAACAGCGCCTAAAATCTCTTTGGCCCGTGCTGTATCTTGCACGCCTGGTAATTGCACTACAATACGTTCTAGACCTTGTTGCTGAATAATTGGCTCTGCCACGCCCAGTTCATTCACTCGATTTCTAAGTGTGGTAATGTTTTGCTTTAATGCACTTGACTTAGCAATTTTTTTGGCATCCTCGCTGATACTTACTTGAATTAATAAATCATCTGTGTTCTCAGTTTCTAAAATCACCAAATCTTTCATATCTGATTTAATACGTGCTAACGCTTTGTCTTTTAGTTCAAGTGAGTTAAAGCGAATAGCAATGCTCTCGCCTTCTATCTCAATACGCTTATATAAGCGGTCCTTACGCAACAGAGTACGGAGCTCGTTACGATATTTATCAATCGACATTGATAACACTGCATGCATATCCACCTCTAATAGGAAATGCACACCTCCACGCAGATCCAGACCTAAAGACATCGCCCTACCGCCTAGGTCAGACAACCATAATGGCACTGAAGGCGCAAGATTCAAAGCCACTACGTAATTACGCCCAAGTTCCGCTTTAAGCAAATCTTTTGCAGAAAGCTGATTGGCATTGTCATCGAAACGCACCAAAATACGGCGATTGGACAAACCAATAGATTTATACACACTCTTGCCCTTTAAAATAGCTTCAATATTGTTAACATCAGCTTGATCAATGGACGCATCGCCAGCCGCCGAAACTTGTACGGCTAAATCCGAACCAAAAATATTGGGTAGCGCATACAGCGAAGCAAGTAATAAGAAAAAAGCGATTAAAGCGTTTTTCAAGCCAGAGTAATGATTCATGAGTGTATTTATACCTTATAGTTAAATTTTAATACTGCCTTTTGGCATTTTCTGGTTGATGCCTTGTTTCTGCACTTTAACCACCACGCCATCAGCAATTTCCAATGTCGCAAATGACTCGTCAACTGATACAACTTTAGCAACAACGCCGCCATTAGTTACCACCTCGTCACCTTTTTTTAGCGCCGCTAAAAGCGCCTTGTGACCTTTCGCACGTTTTTGTTGTGGCCTGATTAACAGAACATACATAACTACAAGCAAAAGCCCTGGCAATATCAATTGGCTCAACCCAGATGGATCTGAATTGATGCCTTCAGCAGCAAAAGCTGGTGATATGATTAAATCTAATAAGTTCATTGTTATCTCCTAATAAAAAGTTAATTAATTATGGTTATGCCGCCCATATAGCTATGCAGCACATCCGGTATTCTAATACTGCCATCGTCTTGCTGATGGTTTTCTAAAATCGCAACCAAAGTTCTACCCACGGCTAATCCAGAGCCATTTAGTGTGTGTAATAACTCTTGTTTATTGGTTGTAGGGTTTTTCCATCTTAGTTGTAAACGACGAGCCTGAAAGTCTTCAAAACAAGAGCATGAAGAAATCTCTCGATATGCATTCTGACCTGGCATCCAGACCTCTAAGTCGTATGTTTTAGCTGCTGAGAAACCTAAGTCTCCAGCACATAGAGCTACTTTTCGATAAGGCAAGTTTAATGCTTGCAAAATTCCTTCAGCATGCCCAGTAAGCTCTTCCAATACTTGATAAGAATCTTGCGCTTTAACCACTTGCACCAATTCCACCTTTTCAAATTGATGCTGACGAATCAAACCACGTGTGTCTCGCCCATATGCACCAGCTTCAGAACGGAAGCAGGGAGTATGACCGACAAATTTAAGCGGTAGATCACTTTCTTTGACAATGGTATCTCTTACCATATTGGTGATTGGGACCTCGCCAGTTGGAATCAAGTAAAGTGTCTTTGCATCGCCTTCTTCACCATGTAAATGAGTTTTAAACAGGTCTGTCTCAAACTTGGGCAATTGACCAGTGCCGGTTAGCGACTCTGCATTTACTAAATACGGTACATAGGCCTCAGTATAGCCATTATTTTCAACGTGCTGATCCAGCATAAACTGAGTTAACGCTCTATGTAAACGCGCAATCTTACCCGTCATTACAGAAAATCGTGCGCCAGATATCTTAACAGCGGCCTCAAAATCCAACCCGTGTAACTCGCCTAAATCAACATGATCTTTAACTTCAAAATCATATTGCCCTGGCTCACCCCATTTTGACACTTCAATATTGTCTTCTTCAGAGTCGCCTTCTGGTACAGAATCATGAGGCATATTTGGCATCGCCATTACAATTTCATCAATCTGAGATTGGATAATTTGTAATTCAGATTTTGCCACATCAAGCTTATCAGCAAAGTCAGCAACTGCAGCCAATAATGGCTCGATATCTTCACCTGCTGCTTTTGCTTTACCGATAGATTTTGATCGAATATTACGTAAATTTTGTAACTCTTGAGTTTCGACTTGATTTTTTTTTCTTTTATTTTCTAAACTATTCAAGTGATTGATATCAAAAGAAAATTTCCGCTTTTTTAGGGCCTTTTCAACTGTTTCAATGTCTGATCTGAGTTGCTTTTTACTTAGCATTATTATATAATGGTATCCTAATATAAATTGAATACCTAAAAATAGCAGTATTCACTTAAAAACTTACTTGGTAAATTATACTATGTTCAACTCATTTACAGGCAACGATGCATGCAAACTATTAGCCAATGGCGCTCAATTGGTCGACGTTCGATCAAGTGCGGAATTTTCTCGTGGGGCGCTGCCTAACGCTATTAACCTTCCCTTACAATCAATCATGTCTGCTAAAAAAATGATTGATGAGGATATGGACATCATCTTATATTGCGTTACGGGCGCACGCTCATCAACAGCTAAGAACTACTTAGTGCAAATGGGTTTTGATAAAGTGCACGATTTAGGCTCAATTAGAAATTACAACTGCGAGTAAAACCATTCTTTATCAATATTCTTGTTAAAATCGCTCTATGCGAGTAAAGAGTAAGTGGCACAAAAACCAAGTTAAAACCATTGAAGATATTGGTGGTGCAATGGCATTCATTTGCTGGCGCATTACTAAAAATCATTTGGAAGATCTACTCAACGAAGGCTTTGTTATTGAAAAAGAACAAGTTTTTGATGTCATTAAAGAATATCTCTGCTTCCTTATTCAGTGTGTTGATAGATTGGTGTTTAAAACATTGAGCACTGAACAAAGACAAGAGCTTATTATCAAACTTGCCAGGCAATCTGCCTTTTATTATCAAGAAAATAAAGAAGATCGTATCGGTGAAGGCAATCACTGGAAGACGTTCATCAGAATCTACAATCAACGTTCACTAGACTATTCTGATTATAAATTTATTGACAATGAGCCCGATTATCATTTTTTAAGATATTTTTCTGAAAAGGTTAAAATTGCCATGACCGATGTAGATGAAAAATGGATTGTCCAACAAATGATTGAGATTCAAGCACCGAAAGCCTTTGAAAAAATTAGCGCAAGTGTTGCCGATTTAGTCTCAGTTGATAGTATTGTCTCTAAAGGGCAACAAGTTAAGAAAAAAGACAATAAAGTAGCGCGCTCAAAACGCCCTTCAACCAGGTCTGACTTGCAATAAATAAATATATCTATCCATAAGTAATTATTAATAACAAACAAATTAGGCGTTAACAATGATTTCAATGTGTCCAAACTGTAGCGGGTTAAACAACATCCCAGAAGCAAAATTAAACGACCAGCCAAAATGTGGGAAATGTAAAAAACCATTGTACAAAGGCGAGCCGATTTCGATGACCGGCACGCAACTCACGCGTTCGATTGAAAAAACCGACGAGTTATTGGTGGTAGATTTTTGGGCCACTTGGTGTGGCCCATGCCAACAGTTTGCACCAACTTTTAAACAAGTGGCTAGTCAAGTAGAACCTAATGCGCGCTTTATCAAAATTGAAACTGAAACTGAACAAGCCATTTCTGCCAAACACAACATTCGCTCTATCCCGACCTTAGCAATCTTTAAAAATGGCAAAGAAATTGACCGGGTATCAGGTGCTCTGAGCGCGCCAGACTTTAGCAACTGGATTAATCAGCATACATAGGTAATACACTAATTTTTGTAAAAAACAGTCTTGCTTGTTGTAACAAGCCAATGCAAGCCTTTCGGGTATTATGTGGTAACTAAAATTTCCAAATTACTATGGACATCTTTACACAGGCGTTATTAGGCTCAGCAGTCGCACAACTTGGTGCAAAAAAATCTGAAATCAAAATTGCAACTTTTATCGGCTGTATAGCTGGCATTCTAGCCGACGCCGATATATTTATTCAATCCGCTAACGACCCGTTACTTCTCCTAGACTATCATCGACATTTTACCCACGCAATCGCATTTATTCCTATTGGCGCACTGATTGGTGCCTTAGTATGCTGGCCCTTTGTTAGAAAAAATATAAACTTTAGTCGTCTATATTTTTTTGCTTTCTTGGGATATTTGTTTAGTGGGGTTTTGGATGCCTTCACTGGATATGGCACACGTCTATTATTACCATTCTCAGATGATCGTATTGCTGTAAATTTAATTTCTGTATCGACCCTATATTTACACTATCTTTGCTCGTTGGCGTTATTGGCAATATAAAATTTAAATCTAAGAAAATCACAATTTACAGTTTGATATTTTGCGTTGCTTACTTAGCTACCGCCAATGTGCAACAAGGTCGGGCAACAAACATTCAATCTGAGATAGCTAAAAAGCGTGGGCATATTATCGAAAAATTCATCGTTAAGCCAACCTTAGGCAATATTGTATTATGGCGCTCTGTCTATCTATATCAAGACAAATACTATATTGATGCAATTCGTGTAGGATTAGGTAATAATAAAATCTACCAAGGAGAAACAGTTAAAAATGCACTACCAACGATTAATCTCTCTACAATAGATCGCGCCAGTCTTCTATATCAAGACATTATGCGTTTTCAGTCTTTTTCTAATAACTATATCGCCTTCGATCCACGCGATCAATCAATTTTAGGCGATATTAGATATTCAATGCTTCCAAACAGCGCCAGCCCATTATGGGGTATTAAAATCAATCCCATCCATGCAGACCAACACACGCCATATGTAATAATGAGAGAACATAATACGTTATTACGCCAGCAATATATTGCGATGGTTTTAGGAAAAGATATTGACCAATAAAGCGAGATATTAATTAAACTGATAATGACTCTTACATCATAACTTGTAATATAAACATCTCTAATGGTGTATGCTTTTTTGGCAGCCCCCCAATTTCTCATCCGGAATATTGCCATTGCAATCCTTGCCAGTCAAATAAACCCTAAATATCTTAACTAATACCGTAGAATCATAGGTTGTATTGCAATTCTATGAAGATCCAGAGAGCTTATAAATACAATCTAGCATCAACGCTCCGGATTATTTCAATAAATCATAGACAAAAAAAACCCCAGAGATCAAATACGATTCTGGGGTTTTTTGAATTTAAAGCCTAGCAATGTCCTACTCTCACATGGGGAGACCCCACACTACCATCGGCGCTAAGTGGTTTCACTACTGAGTTCGGTATGGGATCAGGTGGGTCACACTCGCTATTGTCACTAAGCAAACTGTTTGCAACTCTGTAATAAATACAGTTTTGCGAATTAAAAAGTTTTTATACCTTGATTATAAATAATCAGAAGATATAACAATTAATACATGTTATAAGTTTGTCACTGTACTTCAGTGTATTGCATGACACATCAACACAAAAACTATAGATTGAATAATAAATATTCAAATAATTTGGGTGTTATATGGTCAAGCCTCACGATCAATTAGTACACGTTAGCTTCAAGTATCACTACTCTTCCACACCGTGCCTATCAACCTCGTAGTCTTCGAGGGATCTTTAGGGATATTAAATATCCAGGGAGACCTAATCTTGGGAGGGGCTTCCCGCTTAGATGCTTTCAGCGGTTATCCTTTCCACACATAGCTACTCGGCAATGCGACTGGCGTCACAACCGAAACACCAGAGGTGTGTCCATTCCGGTCCTCTCGTACTAAGAACAGCTTCCCTCAAGTCTCCAACGCCCACGGTAGATAGGGACCGAACTGTCTCACGACGTTCTAAACCCAGCTCGCGTACCACTTTAAATGGCGAACAGCCATACCCTTGGGACCTGCTTCAGCCCCAGGATGTGATGAGCCGACATCGAGGTGCCAAACACCGCCGTCGATATGAACTCTTGGGCGGTATCAGCCTGTTATCCCCGGAGTACCTTTTATCCGTTGAGCGATGGCCCTTCCATACAGAACCACCGGATCACTATGACCTACTTTCGTACCTGCTCGACCTGTC
>JAUWPG010000035.1 GCA_030611725.1 Gammaproteobacteria bacterium | reverse complement strand
TTCGATGCGGTAGAAAAAGTTAGTGCTGATACTGCAGCAGCCACAGAGAGTTGTGTAAATTTCATGACAGTCATCCTTCGTGAGATTAAAAAAAAAGATTATGTATCGGACTGATTTCTTTTTAAGAAAAATACCGTTGCGAGGACAGTGTGGGATTGGCACCCACTTCCATAATCAAGTGAGCGAAATTATAAGCTATTATTAGTATTTATTATTAATATTACTCATGATTGAAATCGCGCATTTAAAATTAGTACAGGCCTTGTATTAGTATGGTAATGTTTCTGAGGTGGTATAAAGTTTGCTTAAAGCTACTTGGAAAAAATGACATCTGGAGAACGCTGTATTTAGCCACGCGTAGCGTTGATAAGGATTTGGTTTATATGCATGATTTTGGAGAGATTGCTAAGGCTATATCATTGAAAAATTTGGTTAATATTAAAGTAAAATAACAACTAATTTTTTACATAATTTTTTGGGAAATGATGTCAATGAGTGAAATCTATAATTTTAGTGCAGGCCCTGCAATGTTGCCGACACAGGTGAAAAAACTAATGCAGGAGGAATTGTTAGAGTATGGCAATGCCAAAGCGTCGGTAATGGAAATCTCTCACCGTGGCGCTGATTTTATGGCGATGGCACAAAAATCAGAACAAGACCTTAGGGACTTGATGAACATTCCTAACAACTACAAAGTTTTGTTTTTACAAGGTGGTGCATCAGCGCAATTTTCTATGGTGCCAATTAATTTACTACGCGGTAAAACTAAAGCCAACTACGCACATACTGGCCACTGGTCGAAGAAAGCAATTGCTGAAGGCCAGCGTTATTGCGATGTAAACATTTGTACAGATAGCTCAGGTAATAAATACACCAATATTGATGATTTTTCAAACTGGAATATTGACCCTGACGGCGCTTACTTGCATTACACACCAAACGAAACCATTGCAGGTTTAGAGTTTGACTATGTGCCTGAAGTGGATATGCCATTAGTGGCTGATATGTCTTCAACCATTTTATCGCGTGAGATCGATGTCTCAAAATACGGTGTGATTTATGCGGGCGCCCAAAAGAACATTGGTATTTCTGGTTTAACCATTGTGATTGTGAGAGATGATTTAATCGGTGATGTGGTTGCTAAACAACCAATCTTATTTGATTATGCTACACAGGCGAATAATGATTCTATGTACAATACACCATCAACGTACCCATGGTACGTGGCGGGTCGCGTATTTGAGTGGCTAAAAGAGCAGGGTGGTTTGAGGGCAATGGCTAAGATTAATGAAACTAAAGCCAAAACGCTTTATGATGTGATTAATAACTCTGATTTTTATTCAAATCCAGTAGCGGAAAAATATCGATCATGGATGAATGTACCGTTTTTACTAGCCAATGAAGATCTGAATGGCTTGTTTTTAGAAAAGGCAGCAGAACGTGATTTAATCACACTTAAGGGCCATCGCTCAGTGGGCGGTATGCGCGCCAGTATTTACAATGCAATGCCTCAAGAAGGCATTGATTCATTGGTTGGCTTTATGAAAGATTTTGAAAAGGAAAATGCATAATGATCAAGGTGCAAACACTCAATAATATTTCACCTATTGGTTTAGAAAAATTACCTAGAGAAGGCTACGAAGTGGCTTCTGAAGTAACTAATCCTGATGCAATTCTGGTGCGTAGTGCGAAAATGCATGATATGGAAATTGGCGATAATTTAAAAGCTGTTGGCCGTGCAGGCGCCGGTGTTAATAACATTCCACTAGATAGAATGAACGATAAAGGTGTGGTAGTTTTCAATGCGCCAGGTGCAAATGCTAATGCAGTAAAAGAACTTGTGATTAGTTCAATGTTGCTATCTAGTCGTAATATTTGCCAAGCTTGGAATTATGTTAATGGCTTGCCATTAGATGATTTAAAAACTGCCATTGAAGATGGTAAGAAGAATTATGCTGGTTCAGAGCTGCCAGGTAAAACACTCGGTATTGTTGGTTTAGGTGCGATTGGCGTACAAATTGCGAATGCAGCACACGCACTTGGTATGAAAGTTGTTGGTTTTGATCCGTCAATCACCATTAAAAATGCTTGGAAATTATCAGCAGATATTGAACAGGCATTAAGTGCTGATGAGTTATTTTCACAAAGTGATTTTGTTTCATTTCACGTGCCGTTAGTAGAAGGCACTAAGAATCTATTAAACGAAGCGCGTATTGCTTTATTGCCAAAAGGTGCAACGATTCTTAATTTTGCACGCGATGGTATTGTCGATGAAGATGCATTAATCACCGCACTTGAAGCCGAAAAAGTTAAATACTACGTAACAGACTTCCCAATTGATGATAAGAAAAATCATGAGCGCGTTATTGCACTACCCCATTTAGGCGCATCAACAGCTGAAGCTGAAGACAACTGTGCAATCATGGTGGTAAACCAAATTAAAGATTATCTTGAAAATGGTAATATTTTGAATTCGGTTAACTTTCCTGAAGCTAAGATGCCTAGAGCCGGTAAAGATCGTTTAGCAATTACCCATAAAAATGTTCCAAATATGGTGGGTCAAATCTCAACAGTGATTGCTGATTCAGGTACAAATATTGTAGACATGCTTAACAAATCGAGAGATGATGTCGCTTACACTTTAATCGACCTAGAAAGTGAAACCTCTGATACAGTGATCGATAATTTAAAACAAATTGAGGGCATCTTGACGGTAAGAAGTCTTTAGACAAAAAAAATGGCTAAAAATACACTGGATAAGTTAAGAATTAAAATTGATAAACTGGATAGAGAAATCCAGTCGTTAATTGGCGCACGTGCCGAACTAGCCTCGGCTGTAGCCGAGGTTAAAAAAACCTCAAAAGATCAAAGTGTTTTTTACCGTCCTGAGCGTGAAGCTCAAGTGTTACGCTCTATTATTGAGCGCAATGACAATCTACTTAAAGACAAAGACATGGCGCACATCTTTCGTGAAATTATGTCTGCTTGTTTGGCATTAGAGCAACCGCTTAATATCGCTTATTTGGGCCCTGAAGGAACATTCACACAGGAAGCAGCCCTAAAGCATTTTGGTCATGCTGTATCGACACTCGATTGTGGCAGTATTGATGAAATCTTCCATCAAGTTGAAAAAGACAACGCCCATTATGGTGTTGTACCGATTGAAAATTCTTCAAACGGCGTGATTGGTGGCACGGTTGATATGCTGTATTCTCAGGGATTGAAGATTTGTGGTGAAGTTGAAATTTCGATTCAACACCAATTAATGATGGCAGATCAGTCACAAGAGATTAAAGCGATTTATGCACATCAGCAAGCACTTGATCAGTGTCAGCGTTGGCTAAGTAATCATTATCCGAATGCTGAATTAAAGCCAGTGGCATCAAACGCTTTGGCGGCTCGTATTGTCAAAGATGAATCTAATGCAGCAGCGATTGCATCGGAGGCAGCACTGAGCCTGTATGGGCTAGAGCGAGTAGCAAAAAATATTGAAGACAAAACTGGTAATGTCACACGCTTCTTAGTGCTTGGCAAGGAAGATGTAGCGCCTTCAGGTGAAGATAAGACTTCTATCTTGGTAGTTACCAAACATAAATCAGGCGCATTATTTGATTTGCTTGCGCCTTTCAAAGAGCAAGATATTAATATGTTGCAGCTGGCACGTCACCCGATTCCTGGGGTGAAATGGGAATATTTATTTCTAATTGATATCGAAGGCCATCAAAAAGATCAACATGTGAAAATTGCACTTGCAAAAATTACTGAGAGAGTGTTAAAAGTTGATATTCTAGGCTCTTATCCAGTCGCTGTTCTATGAGTGTCTGTGAGTCTATACTTTCCCTGAGCCCGTATCAGGGCGGTAAGCCTATTAGTGAATTACAGCGTGAGCTAGGCTTAGAGCGTGTTATTAAGTTAGCCAGCAATGAAAACCCTTTAGGTGTAGGCCTTAAAGCTTTAGAGGCGATGAAAAACGCTGCGTCTGAAGCAGGTCGTTATCCAGATGGAAATGGATTCAAACTAAAACAAGCGATTAGCGAGCATTTATCTGTAAGCGCTGAGAGTGTTACTTTAGGCAATGGTTCGAATGATATTTTAGAGTTAGTAGCCAGGGCTTATGTTTGTAATGCTAGTCATGAGGTTATTTTCTCTCGATATGCATTTGTGGTTTATCCTTTAGTGACTCAGGCATTAGGTGCTACAGCAGTTGTGACTCCAGATAACGAATTTGGGCATGATTTGGATGCAATGCTTGCATCGATTACGGACAATACCAAACTAGTTTTTATTGCCAACCCCAACAACCCCACAGGAACATTACTTAGTGACAGTGCTATTTATGCTTTTTTATCAAAAGTACCGAGCTCTGTTATTGTTGTTCTAGATCAAGCTTATGTAGAATATTTAGATACTTCTGATCGTACTATTGAATGGCTTAATGAATTTGATAACTTGTTGATTACTCGAACATTTTCTAAGGCTTATGGCTTGGCTGGTCTGAGAGTTGGCTATTCAATTTCTAGCGCTAAAATTGCAGATTATTTAAATCGTATTCGACAACCTTTCAACGTTAATAATATCGCCCAAAGTGCCGCTATAGCGGCTTTAGCAGATAAGGAGTTTTTGGTTAGATCAGTTACTGCCAATACAAATGGCTTATCCCAGCTTTCACAAGGTTTTGATCGATTGGGCTTATCCTATATCCCATCAAGTGCAAATTTTGTGTCAGTTAAAGTTACTGATGCTGGTGTTATTTATCAAAAATTATTAGAAAAAGGATTTATTGTCCGCCTTGTTGAAATAAAGGATTACTTGCGAGTTTCAGTAGGCACCAAAAATGAAAATGAAGAATTTCTTGATGCGTTAAAATTAGTACTATGATAGATAAGATTTGTATTATTGGTGTTGGCTTGATTGGTGGTTCATTTTCTATTGGATTAAAGCAAGCCAATCAGATTAAAACGATTGTTGGGTTCGGTAGGAATGAAGAAAACCTCATCAAGGCTAAATCACTAAATGTTATCGATGAATATAGTTTAGATATCACCAGCGCTTTAAAAGATGTTGACATGGTATTAATTGCTACACCAGTGGATAGTTTTGGTGCAGTTTTAGAAATGATCAAACCACATATTAATGATTCGGTTATTATTTCAGATGTTGGTAGTACTAAGGGCAGTGTGATTAATATTGCGAAACAAGTGTTTGGTAAAATGCCAACAAAATTTATTCCTGCACATCCAATTGCTGGCAAAGAAAAAAGTGGTGTAGAGGCAAGTGATGGCACGTTATTCAAACACAAACGTGTGATCCTTACGCCAGAAGAAAACGCTGATATAAAAGCAATAGAAGATGTCTCGGAACTATGGACAATATTAGGAGCAGAGGTAGAAACAATGACACATCAAAAACACGATGATTTACTGGCAATGACTTCACATTTACCTCACATGTTGGCCTTTGGGCTGATGGATTATTTAATTAAAAACAACCCAGATGCATGTGATTATGCTGCTGGCGGGTTTAAAGATTTTTCACGCATTGCATCGAGTGATGCCGTTATGTGGCGCGATATTTGTTTGAATAATGCCAGCGAAATAGTAAAACACATTCAAGGCTATCAGCAGGCTTTAGACAAGCTGTCCAACCTAATTGATAACAATGAGTCAGATGCATTAGAAAAATTATTTTCAGAGGCAAAATCTGCACGAGATGAATGGATTAAAGATTAAAGTATGAGTAAATTTATTGCCAAACCGGCGCATTTATTATTAGGCAACATCAAGGTTCCAGGTGATAAGTCTATCTCTCATCGCTCTATTATGCTGGGATCATTAGCAACAGGCATCACCAAAGTTACAGGTTTTTTAGAAGGCGAAGATGCTTTATCTACCCTAAAAGCCTTTCAAGATATGGGCGTTAAAATTGAGCGTAAAGGTGATAAGGTAACCATTTACGGTGTTGGAATTAACGGCTTAAGAAAACCAGAAAAACCACTTGATTTAGGAAATTCTGGCACTTCTATTCGTTTAATGTCAGGCATATTGGCTGCACAAAATTTTGACTGTAAGATGGTTGGCGATGAGTCACTTTCTAAGCGTCCAATGGGGCGGGTGATTAACCCACTCACTGAGATGGGCGCGGTAATTGAGAGTAATAACGGAAAACCACCACTTAAAATTACCGGTGGTCAGCAACTCAAAGGTATTCATTATGATTTGCCGGTAGCCTCTGCACAAGTTAAGTCTTGTGTATTGTTGGCAGGATTGTACGCACAGGGTGATACTTGTGTAACTGAGCCCGCACCTACCCGAGACCATACCGAACGTATGTTAAAAGGTTTAGGCTATAAGGTTAATGTTAACAACAATCAAATGTGTTTAACAGGTGGTGGCGACTTAACAGCCACTGAGATTCAAGTGCCAAGTGACATATCCTCTTCTGCATTTTTTATGGTGGCAGCGGCTATCGCGCCAAAAGCCGACATTACTTTGATGGGTGTTAATGTCAATCCAACACGTACGGGTGTGATTGATATTTTAAAGCTCATGGGTGCAAACCTTACATTGTCAAATGAACGTGAAATTGGCGGTGAATTGTTAGCTGACATTCGTATTCAATCATCTGAGCTTAAGGGTATTCATATTCCAGAAGCTTTAGTTCCATTGGCGATTGATGAATTTCCAGCAGTATTCATTGCGGCGAGTTGTGCAAAAGGTGAAACTGTATTAACGGGTGCTAAAGAGCTTCGAGTTAAAGAATCAGATCGTATTCAGGTAATGGCTGATGGCTTAAGCGTCTTGGGTATTGAAAACGAAGTGCTAGAAGATGGCATTAAAATCCAAGGTGGCACATTTCAAAAGCCAACTCAAGTGATTGAATCACATCATGATCATCGCATCTCTATGTCATTTGCAGTGGCATCTTTAAGGTGTGATTATCCAGTTGAAATTAATGGCGTGGACAATGTAATGACTTCATTTCCTAATTTTGTTGAACTTGCGAATACAGCAGGTATGAATATTCAAGAAGTTTAAGATATATTTTTAAGTATTAAAAAAGGCGCCCATTGAGCGCCTTTTATTTATAAAGGGTTAGTGCTTAGTAGCCACCTTTACGTTTTGTTTCAGGCAGGCCTGCAATTTTACCTGCTTGTTTGGCAGGGCCTTTAGGAAACAAAGCATACAATTCTTTTGTTGTTAATTTACCATCCCAGTCGCCTTTTAGGCCTTTAACCATGTTGCGTTCGTTGGGTTGATTAGAATTATTATTGATGTACTCTTCACGTAAGAATTCGATTAATTTAAAGCTCTCATCAGTAAGTGTAACACCTTCTTCTTCTGCAAGCTCTACAGCAATGTCTTTATTCCATTCATTAAGGTCAACTAAGTAACCATGTTCATCTCTTTCTAAATCAGCTAATGCCATTTAACTTTCTCCAATGTGAAAAATAATAATAAAGAATTATTATATAATAACTTCTTTATTATTTTCCTTATTTTTATTATGACTATTGAAAAGGCATCCTCATTCTTTGCTTGGGACGTATCGGCTTACTTAGCATTGTTTTTGATTGCCGCTTTTGTTATTGTTATTATTGATCAACTATTTTTTGGTAAGTCTGGCGATTTAGCACAGACCCCAGAGAAGAAGTCTTTTATTGCTAAGTGGTTTTATTTTATTTGCTTTTTAAGGTTTAATAAATCAGAAAAATATTTAAGTCGACCTAAGCTGGTACAGTGGTCTGCTGAGTTTTATCCTGTATTGTTATTGGTCTTTTTGTTAAGAGGGTTCGTGGTTGAACCTTTCAGAATTCCTTCAAATTCAATGATGCCAACTTTGTTAACCGGTGACTTTATTTTGGTTAGTAAATTTGATTACGGTATTAGTTTGCCAGTTTTGAATAAAAAAATTATCGAATTTAAAAAACCCGAAAGAGGGGATGTAATTGTTTTTAGATACCCGAATTATGAGAAGAGTGCACAATATCTGGGTGCCGACTTTATTAAGCGTGTTGTTGGCTTACCAGGCGATATTATCAGTTATTCGTCAGACCATCTTCGTGTCAATGAAGAAAATATTGCGTACCAAGATCTGGGTATTTACCAGGGTATTGAATCAGGTATTAAAATGACAGGCTTTAAACATATGCGTGAATTACTAGACAATAATCCACACGATATTTTACTAGACCCAAATCGTCATTCCCAAATTGCCCCTAAGTTAAGAGTGCCAGCAGGGCATTATTTTGTGATGGGTGATAATCGTGATCGTAGTAGTGATTCTCGCTTTTGGGGCTTTGTGCCAGAAGAATACATCATCGGTAAAGCGTTTGGTATCTGGATGCACTATGATGACTCTTTAAAGCTAGATCGAGTTGGTGGCTTTGACTAACGTTATACAGCAGTCCTCTAGAAGTTCTAGTGCCGCATAGTAATAAGCTGGATTAATTAATGTGCTTCAGAATATTATTAAGTTCATCGTTAGATGAGTAATGAATAATAATTTTGCCTTTATCGCTATTTGATTTAATTTCTGTTTTAGAATTCAATTTTTGACTTAAAGACTGCATAAGTACTTCAATATGAGGATCAACAGTGGTTAATTTTTTAGGTTTTGGGTTGAGTGTTCGCTTGACCAGCTCTTCTGTTTGGCGAACCGATAAAGATCGATTAATCACCTGATTAGCCACATCAAACTGTTGATTTTCTTTGAGTGGTAATAACGCACGTGCATGGCCCATTTCAATGTCCTTATTACCTAACAGTTGTTTGACAGAGTCATTTAGCTGTAATAAACGAATTAAGTTACTCACTGCAGAACGAGAACGGCCAACCACATGAGAGATTTCCTCGTGTGTCATTTTAAAATCTTCAATCAATTTCTGTAATGCTTTTGCCTCTTCAAGCGAAGTAAGAGATTCGCGTTGAATATTTTCAATCAGACCAATTGCTAGGGCAACCTGGTCATCAATTTCACGCACAATAACAGGTATTTTATCTAGCCCAGCAATTTTAGCCGCACGCCAGCGCCTTTCACCCGCAATAATTTCATATTTGTCATAGGTTAGCTTGCGAACAACCAGCGGTTGAATCACCCCTTGTGAAGTAATTGAGTCTGCAAGCTCTTTTAGTGTCTCAGGGTTAATATTATCTCTAGGTTGAAATTTACCCCGTTGTAACGCACTAACATTTAACATTTTTAGGTTATTTTCAGAGTTAAATTGACTATTTGCAGAGGAAACTTGCCCCAACAATATGTCTAATCCGCGACCTAATTTTGAAATTTTTGCCATTATTTAATCTTTAATTTAGTGATGTTTTTCTAATAACTTCACTTGCTAATGAAACATACGAAATTGCCCCTTTGGAAGATCTTGCGTAGTTAATTGCCGCTTGACCAAAACTGGGTGCTTCCGCCAATTTTACATTTCTAGGGATGATTGTTTTAAATACTTTATGCGAAAAATATTGCAATAATTGAATCGAGACTTCATTAGATAAATTATTTCGTGTATCAAACATGGTGCGAATAATGCCAGTAATGTCTAAATCTGGATTGGTGGTTGTTTGGATTTTTTCAATGGTTTGTATGAGTGCAGTTAAACCCTCTAATGCGTAATATTCACATTGCATTGGAATGATAATGCCGTTTGATGCGGTAAAGGCGTTAATAGTGAGCATATTCAGTGATGGTGGGCAATCAATTATTACATAGTCGTATTTGTCCTTAACTTTATTAAGGGCTTCTTTTAACTTGTATTCAGAGTTGTCACGCTTAAGTAATGCGATTTCTGCAGCGATCAAATCAGTGTTAGAAGGCAATACATCAATTTCAACCCCTGGAGCATGCACAGTTGCTGCATCAATACTGCATTCATCTAATAACAATTCACATATAGAGTTATCTAGACTGTATTTATCAACACCACAACCCATTGTTGCATTGCCTTGAGGGTCGATATCAATCAATAAAACCCTTTTTTTAATGACTTTTAGGGCAGCACTTAAATTGA
Source organism: Gammaproteobacteria bacterium (assembly GCA_030611725.1). Taxonomy (GTDB): domain Bacteria; phylum Pseudomonadota; class Gammaproteobacteria; order PS1; family Pseudothioglobaceae; genus Thioglobus_C. The sequence continues at coordinate 3,227 of JAUWPG010000035.1, read as the reverse complement.
CTGCAGTGGTGGTTTTTCCAACACCACCTTTTTGATTTGCAACTGAAAGAACAACAGCCATCCATTACTTGCCTAAAACAGTTAACGCCTTTAGAAGGTTAGTGGCCTCATGTACAAAGTAGTCTTTTTTGAGTGCTTCAATGGATTTTTTCATTTCTTTGGTTTTTTTACTTTCTTGTTTTGATAGAATCTCTTTAGAAGATAATTTTGAAGGATCTTCAACCTCTAGATGACCCTCTAGGTCGATTTCTTTAGTGTCGCCAATCACACTTTTTTCTTTTTCATTTTCTAGATTGATGTTTTTCAGTGCGATATCAGGTTCAATGCCTTTAGCTTGAATCGACCGACCTGATGGCGTGTAATAACGCGCTGTGGTTACTTTAAGCCCGTATCCATCTTGTAGTTCAATAATGGTTTGTACTGAGCCTTTTCCGAATGAAGTGCTGCCCATTACAATCGCACGCTTATGATCCTGTAGTGCGCCTGCGACAATTTCTGATGCTGAGGCTGAGCCTTCATTAATCAAGACAACAATTGGTGATCCTAACATGATGTCGCCAGGCTCGGTCTTAAATTTAAGGTTTGAACTTGGGATGCGACCTTCAGTATAAACCACTAAGCCTTCTGTATCGATAAAGGCATTGGCAACATCAACTGCACCATCTAACACACCACCAGGGTTGTTTCTTAAGTCTAGTATTAGCGATTTAAGATGGCGACCATTTTCTTTGACCAATTTATTTAATGCATCTTTAAGCAATTGTGCAGTTGGATTTTGAAAGCTAGAAATTCGAATATAGCCAATGTCTTTTTCTGGCAAGTAACCTTTAACAGAAATGATGGTAATAATTTCACGAGTGATATCGACCACAAAAGGTTTTTTATTTTTACGAACAATGGTTAATTGAATATTTGTACCTGGGGCACCACGCATCAGTTCAACACCATCCTCAAGCGTCATACCACGAACGGGTTTATTGCCAATTTTTACAATTAAGTCACCTGCTTGAATACCTGCACGATAAGCAGGCGTGTCATCAATGGGTGAAATCACTTGAATATTATCGTCTTTCGTGCCAATAACAATGCCTAAACCGCCAAATTTACCTGAAGCACTTTCGAGTAAGTCTTTTTGTTCTTTGGGTTTAAGGTAATCTGAGTGTGGATCGAGTCCAGAAACCATGCCTTTGATTGCATTATCAAACAGATCCTTATTAGTTGCATCATCAACATACAGTTGTTTGATGTGACTAAATACTTTGGTAAAAGATTCTAAGTCTTTAAAAAAAGCGCCTACTTTTTGCTCTTCAGCTTCTGTTTCATTTGCGTAAATAGTTGAGACACTAAAAGAAGTAAAAATTACTAAAAATAATAAATGTTTAAAAAATCTAAAGAAAATCATAATATAATTGTTTACTAATCCAAAGTTTAAATATAATACCCTGTATCCTAGGCATTTGCTTGTTAAGATTTTACTTAAGTTTTGTTTTTAGATAATGGAGAAAATTAGAAAAAATGAATGCAATTTTATTAGTATTAACATTATTTTTATCGCAAGCGATCTTCGCAGATGAAACAGAAGCTGCCATAAAGGAAACAGAAGCTGCCATAAAGGTAGTAGAAACAACAGAACAAGGGCCTGTTAAAGTCATTCAATCAGCCATTGTTAAACTGAATAAATTAACTGCGGCGGTGACTTATTCCCCACAGTTAGCAAGCGCCTTGATTGATCAAGAGATTGCCCCACTGTTTGATTTTGATTATATTTCTGATGAAGTCCTGTTGGTTGTTCCAGGTAATTTAGGCAGGAAAGAAATTAGATATTTTTCTAACAAATTAAAACAAAATATTATTACAACGATAATGTCAAGATTGGCCCAATCTCAATCTGGTTCTTTGCGTTTTATTTCAGCTAGGCCAGTAATGGGTGGCGCAATTGCTGTGCAGCTTAGTGTTAATGGCTATTCTAGATTTGGTCTTAACATTGATCTTTTGTTTCATCAAAGTAAAGAAAGAAAATGGCAGATTTTTGACGTTGTTCTTAACAGAGACAGTTTAATTAACTATTACCAAAGAATGGTTTCAATTAAAGCAAGAAGATATGGCATTTATGGAATGCTAGGAAGAATTTAATCAAAATTATGAAAATGAAAAAGGTTTAATTATGGCTGAAGTAGCTTTATTAGAAAAAGAAGAAGATATTGAAAAGGCGACCAGAGCTTTAAAAGCGATGGCGCACCCACTGCGTTTAAAAATTTTATGCGTACTTAAAGATTCAGAACTACCAGTGCTTGAAATTGTTAAGCAGGTTGGTTCTTCACAATCTAATATTTCACAGCACATTGATATTCTTAGATCTAAAGATATTGTTGAATCGCGGCGTGATGGTAATAAAATTTTGTGCAGGGTTAAAGATGCAAAAATTTTGAAGTTAGTCGCCAATATGCAAGCAGTATTCTGCTCTGAAGCCGACTAAATTTAAAACATGTTTTTTAACTACTTTCGCATGAAATACGCGCTCGTAGCTTAGCCGTATATCTATCGTCAGTTTTGTGGAAAGTGCCTAAATTTATACGTAAAAATCTTTAAAGATAAATAAATTCTAGATTTACACCCTTTCGAGGATGGCGATTTAACTAAAAAGTAAGCACTTTATCTGATTCTTCGATAATAAGGTATAAATCCTCTAAAGTTGACATTGGGCACATATTTAAAGATCCTGATTTTCTAATTTCTAGACAAGTGCCACAAGCAAATATCTCCCCATTGGCATCAACAAAAGATTGAATCTGTTCAGAGACTTTAAATTGATTATTGTCTAGTATTTCACTTTCAACTTCTTTTGCTAATAAAAACACCTTAACTGTGTCTCCTTTTCTTAAAGAGAATACACCTAATCTAAATGCATTAAATACTGTATCAAGGTCATTAGAGTAAATCACTATTCCTAATTTCATAATCCTGCCCTTATTTACACCAACTCAACTTATGCTTTTTTCACCTATTTTTTCCATCCTCTATCAATTCAGCGGGTTTGAGAATTTGACCTAAAAATAAATACGGAGTATAGTGATAAATTTAGACTATCTTTGGAGGAGAGTATGAAACAAATAACAATATTACTATCTAGTGTACTAACTTTATTGTTAATTACTAGTAGTAATGCTTCTGCAGCAGCTTATATTAAGTTTGATGGGATACAAGCACAACAACCTAATATGAATAGT
>JAUWPG010000048.1 GCA_030611725.1 Gammaproteobacteria bacterium | reverse complement strand
ATTACAGCATTTGTCGACCAGGTTAGTGCGAGGCTGGACTCACTTAGAACGCCAAAAAGGTGGTATTGGTTTACGAGGTCCGGGTGAGACTCAATTAGAGACTGATAAGCGTCTTATTGCCGTGCGTATTAAAAACATCAGTAAGCGTTTGGATAAAGTCCATAAGCAGCGTGATTTAGGGCGTAAATCACGTATTAAGAACGAATTGCCGATGATTGCACTGGCAGGCTATACCAATGCTGGTAAATCAACTTTATTTAATCAATTAACCAAAGCAGAAGTGTATGCGGACGATCAATTGTTTGCTACATTGGATTCTACCATTAGGCGTGTAATATTACCGGCTTCTGGCGCAGCGGTGATTGCAGATACTGTTGGTTTTATTCAAGACTTGCCGCATGATTTAGTTGCCGCCTTCAAGTCAACCTTGGAGGAAACCCGACAAGCCAATGTATTGCTTCATGTAGTGGATGCTTCTGATGAGTATAACCGTGAAAAAATTGATCAGGTTGAAGACATTATTTTTGAGATTGAAGCGAGCAAGATCCCTCATATTTTAGTGATGAATAAAATTGATTGCTTGAATGATTTTAAACCTAGGGCTGATCGAGATAAGGATGGCAGGATTTATCGTGTGTGGATTTCAGCACATACTGGCAAAGGTATTGATTTGCTTTATCAGGCATTGGCCGAACAGCTTAGTGGTATGATGACACGTGCTAAAATACAACTGGATGTGAAATCAGCTTATATTCGTAGCGAGATTTACAATATTGGTTATATACACAATGAAAAGGTGGATGATTTTGGTGCTTGGATACTTGAAATTAACGTCACTCATCACTATCTATCTAAGTTATTACACAAACAAGGCGTAACGCTATTATGGAAACAGAAGTCACAACAGAATTAATTGATCTGACCCAAGAACAAGTACCATTGCTGCCTTTACGAGATGTGGTGGTTTTTCCACATACAGTGTTGCCGCTTTTCGTTGGCAGAAAAAGCTCTGTTAATGCCATCACTCAGGCGATGGGCACCAATAAATATATTTTTCTCGTTGCTCAAAAAGATGAGAAAATTGAAAATCCAACCAATGATGAGCTGCACAGAGTGGGTACGTTGGCAACGATTTTGCAAATGTTGAAACTACCTGACGGTACTATTAAAGTTTTGGTGGAAGGTGTGAAACGTGCTAAGATTGAACAGTTTATTGATGCAGATGGATATACTGAAGTCACAGTCAGCGAATTTAATTTAGAATCCAGTGAAAGTGTTGAAATAAAAGCGATGATGCGTTTGGCGTTAGACAGCTTTGAAGCCTATATTAAACTCAATAAAAAAATTCCGGAAGAAGTCTTTAAGGCGCTACAGAATATTTCTGATGTAGAGCGTTTTAGCGATGTTATTGTTGCCAATTTAAATCTAAAAATTGATGAAAAGCAATCATTATTAGAGGGTGAGCATGCTAAAGACAGGCTGGAAAAGGTTCTTTCTGTGATTCAAGGTGAGATTGATGTATTAGATGCTGAGCAAAAAATCCAATCCCGTGTTCGTAAGCAAATGGAGTCCAATCAAAGAGACTACTATTTGAATGAGCAAATGAAGTCGATTCAAAAAGAATTGGGTCAGGCGGAAGATGAAAATGAAATTGAGGACTTACAAGCCAGTATTGACAAGGCAAAAATGCCTAAGGAAGCTAAATCCAAAGCAGAGTCTGAATTAAAAAAGCTTTCACGCATGTCTTCACAATCATCCGATGCTTCTATCATTCGAACTTACATTGAGAACTTGTGTGATGTTCCCTGGAAAAAACAAACACGCATTAACAAAGATCTTAATAAAGCGAAAAAGATTTTAGATGATGATCACTATGGTTTAAATAAGGTTAAAGAGCGTATTTTGGAGCACCTAGCAGTGCAAACTCGTGTAACGCACAACAAAGCCAATATTTTATGTTTGGTAGGCCCTCCAGGCGTGGGCAAAACCTCATTGGGTGAATCGATTGCTAGAGCGGTAAATCGTAAATATGTACGTATGGCATTGGGCGGTGTACGTGACGAGGCTGAAATTCGTGGCCATAGGCGTACATATATCGGTGCAATGCCAGGCACGATCGTGCAAAAAATGCAAAAGGTAAAAGTGAAAAATCCACTTTTTTTGTTAGACGAAATTGAGAAAATGGCTTCCGATTATCGGGGCGACCCTTCTTCAGCAATGTTGGAAGTATTAGATCCTGAGCAAAACCATACGTTTAATGATCATTATTTGGAAGTGGATTATGACTTGTCACAAGTGATGTTTGTTGCAACTGCCAATTCATTAGATTTGCCACAGCCGTTGTTAGATCGAATGGAAATCATTGAGTTGTCGGGTTACACTGAAGATGAAAAAGTACAAATTGCTAAACGTCATTTGGTGGCAAAAGCCATGAAGAATAATGGCGTTAAATCTAGCGAGATTGATTTCAAAGATTCTGCTATTCTAGATATTATTCGATATTACACTCGTGAAGCGGGTGTGCGTAGTTTGGCTCGTACTATAAGCACTATTTGCCGTAAAGTAGTTAAAGAAGTAGTGGTAAAAAAACGCAAGAGTAAAGCTATTATTAATGCCAAGAGTTTGCCAAAATATTTAGGTGTTAAAAAATTCCGTTTTGGTTTAGTAGAAGAACATAATCAAGTGGGTGAGGTAACAGGCTTAGCTTGGACATCAGTAGGCGGCGACTTATTAACGATTGAGGCCACCACTTATAAAGGCAAGGGAAAACTTAATTACACCGGTCAGTTGGGCGATGTGATGAAAGAATCTATTCAGGCAGCGATGAGTGTTGTACGTACGCGAGCAAAAACACTTAAAGTTGCACCAGATTTCCATGAAAAGCTTGATATTCATATTCATGTTCCCGATGGATCGACCCCTAAAGATGGGCCTAGTGCGGGTGCGGCAATGTGTACAGCTTTAGTGTCAGTATTAACAGGGCGTAAGGTTAAAGCCGATGTTGCAATGACAGGTGAGATCACACTTCGAGGCGAGATTACCCCGATTGGTGGATTGAAAGAGAAGATGTTGGCAGCACTTCGTGGAGGCATTAAAACGGTTATTATTCCTGATGATAATGAACGTGAATTATCAGAAGTACCGGATAAGATTAAAGGCAAGCTTAATGTGATTAAAGTTAAATGGATTGATGAAGTGCTGGATATTGCTTTAGAAAAGTAAAGAGGTATTTCAACACAATAAAAAAGGCGCTTAATAAGCGCCTTTTTTATAATTAAATGAATAATTATGGTCTAACGTACGAATAACCTTGTTGTTGTAATTCGTGGATTCTTACTACTCCAGCTGGAACTACTTTAACACCTGCAATTAATTTAGGCATCTTACCTTTTTTCTTTTTAATTTTCTTCATTGTATTGCCGCAAGCGCTAAAAGTAATACTACTCATACCAACTAAGCTAGAAATACGAGCTGCTTGTTTTTTATTTTTTGGGGTTAGCATTGACAGTCCTGGACCGTAAGCAACAATTTCGATATCAACATTGTCTATACCGTAGTGTTTTTGAACATTAATTGCATTATTAATTGCAATTTTTTGTGTTCTTGCATCATCTGTACTAACTTGAATAACAATTTTATTTTCTGCTGCATGAGCATTAAATGATAATAATGCAATTGTAGCAAGACTGATTAATAGTTTCTTCATGGTACTTCTCTCCTCGTAAGTTATAAAATTGAAAATGCCTTTGTAGCAAAATCAAGATTATTGTACACTATTTTTTTTTAGTTTTGCGTAGAAGAATCCATCGAATTCTTGGTCGGGAAGTTTTTGTTTGCCAAACAGTGTGTTGATGCCCCAATCTAAATCTATTTTAATTTCATTAGCATTTTCATGAATGTCTAAGAACTGAGCTATCTGCTCTTCATTTTCAGATTTTAAAATTGAGCAAGTGGCATATAATAAGACACCACCTGGTTTTAGCATCCCCCATAAGTTTTCAAGAATGCCTTTTTGCAAAGCAACTAGAGCAGTAATGTCTTTTGGTTTTCGTAACAGTTTAATATCAGGATGGCGACGAATTACTCCAGTGGCAGAGCAAGGAGCATCTAATAATATTTTATCGAATAACTTACCATCCCACCAGTCTTGTGTTTGAGCATTACCCCGTGCTAAAGTGATGTTTTTATTACCAAGTCGATCAATATTCTGTTGTACGCGCGTGAGTCGTTCTGCATCACTGTCTAAGGCAATGATTTTGGATTCTGGCGCTAATTCACTAAGATGGGTGCTCTTGCCACCGGGTGCGCTACAGGCATCTAGAATAAGTTCGTTTACTTGAGGGTTAAGCAAGTGTGCAGCCAGTTGCGCAGAGCAATCTTGTACATAGCAAGCACCCTGGTCAAATTCAGGCAATTTAAATACCGACACCGCTTCTTCTAATACCAGTGCCTGTGGTGCAATATCAATCTGTCGAGTGTTGATATTCAGTAACGACAATTTGCGTTGGTAATCTTCCAGATTGTAATCTGGGTGCACACGAATACTCATGGGTGCTTGAATATTGTTGTTGGCAAATATTTGATCAAAATGATCGGGGTGGTTGTTTTTGATTTTTTTAACCAGCCAGCTTGGGTGTGAGTAGTGTGCTTGTTTTTTTAAAGTGCCTTTTTGTCGATCAACCTCTCTTAAAATAGCATTAACCAAGCCTTTGGCCCAATCCTTATGAAGATCATTGACAACGTTTACCGTTTCAAAAATAGCTGCATGAGGCGCAACACCCGAATAAAGTAATTGGTAAGCGCCTAATAGCAATAAGCAATGTATATCAAGATTGTCTTTTTCAATTGGGTGCTTTAAAAGCTTTGAAATAATATCGTTTAGTTGATGATAAAAACGAATGGTGCCATATACTAAGGATTTAGTAAGTGGTAAATCTTGATAATCTTGCGGAAAATTAAAAGCTGATAAAGACTGCTTACTCAGTACAACTGAGCAGATTGCTTCTAGCGCAATTGCTCGTGTATTGGGCTTATTGATATTTTGTAAGTGAGCGTTTAATCTCTTTTAATAAATCTTTTGGTTTAACGTAACCAGGAATATGATCACCATTTTCGAAGAAAATAAACGGCGTCCCAGTAACATTAAGCTTCTTGGCTAATATCAAGTGGTCGATGACTGGGTTTTTACAACTAACCAAAGGATTATCTTTATTCGACATGCCTCTATCCATTGCTTGTTTTGGGTTATCAGCACACCAGACAGCCACTGAGCGATAGTAAGATTCGGTGTTGACACCTGAACGAGGAAAAGCCAGATACTTTATGGTAACGCCCATCTTGTTGAGCTCAGGGACGTTCTCGTGTAATTTACGACAGTAAGGGCAATCAACATCGGTAAAGACATTAATCACATATTTTTCATCATCAGCCTTGTAGATAATTTTTTCGTCGTCGGTAGTGGTGGACATAATCTCTTTTGTGAGGCTAAATAAACGAGATTGAGTAAGGTTGATATTCGTGCGTAAATCAATCACTTCGCCCCGAGATAAATAGCGACCATCGGCTGATACATAAATAACATCTAATCCTGGCTCTCTTAAAATGATTTCATACATTCCGTTAAAAGCCGTGGTACTAATATCTTGTTCAGTAACGCCAAAGAGAGCACTAAGCGCTTTAATGATGTCAGACTTGCCCGCAGAGGTAATATCTTCGGCAGTGACGATACTTTTAATGACACCAGATTTGTCCGCAGAGGGAATATCTTCGGTAGTGGCGATACTTTTCATTGTATCCAAGTGAAGTTTAGGGTTAATCATTTCACTGACGATTTTTCCTGTGACACCATCATATTTTAGGTGTAAGGATACGCCGTAGTACACAGCGATAGCGCCAATAGTAATTAAAATCCATTTAATTAAATTAATCATTTTTTATTTTCTCCTTGAGGTTTGTATCGGTTAATGGGTTATTTGATAATAAAATAAGTTTGATAAATAAAGACCTAAGCATAATAAATAATCTATTTAAGAATGAATAAATTTTACCTATTTAGGTACAATTGCGGGATTATATTTTTTTAGGTAAAGCGATGGAATTTTCATTAACCAACCAATTGATTCAACATTTTGATGGCGATTGTGCAGTCATGTTTGCTGTTGATCAAACCAGCGATAACTCAGCAATTAAAGCATTGATTGAGATTAACCATTTTGATGCTGAGTCAGGCTCGATTCTCACCCTGAATTCAGTATCAGGCTTTAAAGCTCAGCGTGTTATGGTGCTTGGGTTAGGTGACGCGCCAGTTACAGAGAAAAATTACGTTAAAGCGCTTAATACATTAAGCGTCAATCTTGCATCGGCCAAGGTTAAAAATGCCATGATAGCACAAGTAGATATTGATGGCTGTGACCAGCCATGGATGCATAGAACCACAGCAAGAGTGATTAAGAACGCTGTCTACAAGATTAAAAAAGTAGGCGTGGATATGAGTGCTGATAAAGATAATGTTATTGAGAATATTGCCATTCAATCAGGCAGTGACAATGCGCATGAATTAGCACAAGGTCAAGCCATTGCGAATGGTATGGCGCTTACGCGTCATTTGGGTGATTTGCCATCTAATGTGTGTACGCCGACTTATTTAGCAAAGACAGCGCAAGACTTGGCACAAGAATTTGATTTGGAATGTGAAGTGTTAGAAGAGTCCGACATGTCAGCACTCGGTATGGGGTCACTTTTATCAGTCTCTAAAGGCTCAATTGAGCCGCCGAAACTCATTAGTTTAAGTTATTGTGGTAATGGCGATGCTAAGCCAATTGTACTGGTGGGCAAGGGTGTGACTTTCGATAGTGGTGGTATTTCACTTAAACCTGGTGCTGGCATGGATGAAATGAAATACGACATGTGTGGTGCAGCTTCCGTATTAGGAACGATGCGCGCCATAGCAGAGATGAGGCTTAAAGTGAATCTCACCATTGTGGTGCCAACGGTTGAAAACATGCCGGCACATAACGCTTCAAAGCCAGGTGATGTAGTCACATCAATGTCAGGTCAAACAATTGAAATTCTCAATACCGATGCCGAAGGGCGTTTAATTTTGTGTGATGCTTTGACGTATGTGGAAAAATTTAACCCAGAAGTAGTGGTTGATATTGCCACTCTAACTGGTGCAGTAATTGTTGCTTTGGGTAAACACCATTGTGGCGTGATGGCGAATGATCAGAACCTTGCTGATGATCTAATCACTGCGGGTAAAACAGCCTTAGACACTGCCTGGCAGTTGCCGCTTGATGATGAGTATGATGAATTGCTTAAATCGAACTTTGCCGATATGGCTAATATTGGTGGGCGAGAGGCTGGTACAGTAACAGCTGCTTGTTTCTTAGCGCGATATGCTAAAGACTATCGTTGGGCGCATCTAGACATTGCCGGTACCGCCTGGGTGAGTGGCGCTAAAAAGGGTGCAACAGGAAGACCTGTGCCACTATTAACGCAATATATTCTAGACCGTGCTAAATAAGAAAATAATATGTCAAGTTTTGAAAATGTAGAAGTAATTAAAGCGGCTAATATTTATTTTGATGGCAAGGTGACATCGAGAGTTGTGGTATTCGCAGATGGCTCAAAAAAGACCCTGGGGATCATGATGCCGGGCGATTATGAGTTCGGTACCGATGAGAATGAACTAATGGAAATTCAGGCGGGAGAAATGGATGTATTGTTGCCAGGTGAGAATGATTGGCAGACATTTGCTAAAGGCTCATCTTTTAAAGTTGCTAAAGATTCAAGCTTTAAATTACAAGTAAAAGAAGTAACCGACTATTGTTGCTCTTATTTTTGAGCCTCTTTATCTAGCCAAACACCCAAGCCCTGGGCGCAGATTTCCAAGTCACCTTTAAATAATTTAATTTGTTGTTGCTCATCAAGTTCAACACCATGTTGAGTTGCGATGTTAAGTAAATATTTGAGCAATGAATCTTTAATAGTCTTATGACGACTTTCCTCATTAGCTGATTTTTTAGCGATAGCAACAAAACCATTGATATGTTGGTTAAGCATGTCAGCAGATTCTTTTGTAAATTCTATTCTGTTGAAATGAGTTAAAT
>JAUWPG010000008.1 GCA_030611725.1 Gammaproteobacteria bacterium | reverse complement strand
GGAAGACTTAGACGATACCCAAGAGGTTTATCATAATGCCAATATTTCAGACGAGGTGATGGCGCAATTATGATCCACATTCACCAAGGCATTAGCGCACTTGGTGCGTTTAAAATCAAAATCTTACAAGCAACAATATCTGAAGCACAACCCGGATTAAAACTATTAGGCGCTGAATTTGTTCATTTTTCTGATTTGAATGCCGCACTAACCGATAAAGAAACCAGCCATTTAAATCACTTACTTTCTTATTCTCAAAATCTATCTATTAACAACGCTGTATCAAGTATTGTTATCATCCCTAGATTAGGCACTATCTCGCCTTGGTCTTCTAAGGCAACTGATATTATGCATTTGTGCGACATGACACAAATCAAGCGCATAGAGCGCGCTGTTGTTTATCATTTTGACGCTAAGATTCACAATCAATCAGCTGTATTGGCTTGTGTGATGGACAAAATGACCGAATCAGAGCTAAGCTCAATGGATGAAGCACATACGATTTTTGATAATTTTGAGCCTCGACCTTTCTCCAGTGTTGATGTTCTCAATCAAGGAAAAACAGCGTTAGAAAAAACCAACACCGAACTTGGACTAGCTTTATCTGATGGTGAGATTGATTATTTGGTTCAAAGCTTTACCAAGCTAGAGCGCAATCCTACAGACATTGAACTAATGATGTTTGCTCAGGCAAACTCTGAACATTGTCGCCACAAAATTTTCAATGCAGATTGGAAAGTTGATGGTGTTGAGCAAGCAAAAAGCCTCTTTAGCATGATTCGCAACACTTACCATAAACACCCTGAAGGTTTGCTTAGTGTGTATTCAGACAACTCTGCGGTGATGGCAGGCTCTGATGGCGAGCGTTTTTATGCAGATAAAAATGGCAAGTACATCGGCACAAATGAACACAGAGCTATCTTAATGAAAGTTGAAACTCACAACCATCCTACTGCCATTGCTCCGCATCCAGGTGCAGCAACTGGCTCTGGTGGTGAAATTCGTGATGAAGGTGCAACTGGACAAGGCTCTAAGCCAAAAGTCGGATTATGTGGATTTAGTGTCTCTAATCTAAAAATTAACAAGGCGGGTCAGCCTTGGGAAGTTGACAATGGAAAGCCTAGTCAAATTGTATCTGCTCTTGACATCATGCTTGAAGGCCCTATTGGCGCAGCTGCTTTTAACAACGAGTTTGGTCGCCCTAACATCTTAGGCTATTTTAGAACCTACGAACAAGCCACACCAGAAGGCGACATCCGCGGCTATCACAAGCCTATTATGCTAGCCGGTGGCTTGGGGCATATCCAAGAACAGCACATTAAAAAAGGTAAAATTCCTGTTGGCAGCAAAATTATTGTTTTAGGTGGCCCTGCCATGCTAATCGGCTTAGGTGGTGGCGCTGCTTCTAGTATTAAGAGTGGTGATCAAAGTGAAGACTTAGATTTTGCCTCTGTTCAACGTGCCAATCCTGAGATGGAAAGGCGTGCCCAAGAGGTGATTGATCGCTGTACTAACTTAGGTAATGACAACCCTATTATTTCTATTCACGATATCGGTGCTGGCGGCTTGTCAAATGGCTTGCCTGAACTGGTGAATGATTCAGGTCGTGGTGGTCGTTTTGAATTACGCAATATCCCCAATGATGACAACCAAATGTCGCCACTTGAAATCTGGTGTAACGAATCTCAAGAGCGCTATGTATTAGCCATCGCACCTTCTAGTTTGGGTACTTTTAGTGATATTTGTACACATGAACGTGCGCCCTTTGCTGTTCTAGGTGAATCAACCAAAGAGCAAGAATTAGTGCTGAGCGATGAATTGTTCGAAGACACACCTATCGACATGCCAATGTCGATTTTGCTAGGCAATCCGCCAAAAACTAACATTGAAGCCATCACTCAAGATATTAAACTTAACCCGCTAGACACTAGCAACATCCACCTAGATGAAGCAATAAATAGAATCTTACAACTACCTACGGTTGCCAGCAAAAACTTCTTAATCAGCATTGGTGATCGAAGCGTTACTGGCATGGTCGCACGCGACCAATTCGTGGGCCCGTGGCAAGTGCCTGTGGCAGATTGTGCGATTAGTATTTCTGATTATGTTGGTTATAAGGGTGAGATTATGTCACTCGGTGAGCGCACGCCTTTGGCCTTGTGTGATGCCAATGCTGCAGCACGCATGAGCATCGGCGAGGCGCTTACCAATATGCTGGGTGGTTACGTTGCAGATATTCATGACATTAGCCTTAGTGCTAATTGGATGAGTGCATCAGGCCACATTGGTGAAGATGCCAAACTGTTTGAAGCGGTTAAAGCTGTGGGCATGGATCTGTGCCCTGAGCTGGGTTTAACAGTACCAGTCGGTAAAGATTCAATGAGTATGAAAAGCTCATGGCAAGAAGATGGGCAAGACAAATCTGTCACCTCACCCTTGTCTTTAATCATTACCGCTTTTTCCAAAACACCTGACGTTAGAGTGCAAATTACACCGCTACTTGACACAACCACAGACTCAGAATTACTACTCATTGATTTAGGCTTAGGTCAAAATAGAATGGGTGGCTCTTGTTTGGCACAGGTATACAACCAAATTGGCAATATTGCACCAAACCTTGATGACTCAGGCCTATTTAAAAGCTTCTTTACAGTCATTAACCAACTCAACAAAGACAAATTAATCAGCGCTTATCATGATCGCTCTGATGGTGGTGCGATTACCACTTTATTAGAAATGGCGTTCGCCTCACATTGTGGTTTAAACATCAACACCACTGATGATGCAATTAGCGATTTACTTAACGAAGAATTAGGCTGTGTTATCCAAGTTACTGCTAACAACAAACCCACAGTGATGAACGCACTTAACACTGCAGGCTTGTCTGATTACGTGCGTATGGTCGCCACTATTAATGCTTCTGACACTATTCAAATCAGCTCAAATGGCAAAAATATTTACCAAAAATCTAGAGCAGAGCTACACTCGCTTTGGTCCTCAACTTCGTATCAAATCGCCAAAATAAGAGACAATCCTGAGTGCGCACAACAAGAATTTGACGCCATTATCCAATCAACCAACGGTATCAAATCAGACTTAAGCTTTGATCTTAACCAATCTGTTGTAACGCCATACATTAAAACCAACGTCAAGCCAAAAATTGCCATTCTTAGAGAGCAAGGTGTTAACGGGCAAGTGGAAATGGGTGCTGCATTTAATCAAGCAGAATTTGAAGCAATTGACGTACATATGAGCGATGTTTTATCAGGTCGCATCTCATTAACAAGCTTTAAAGGCTTAGTGGCTTGTGGTGGCTTCTCATACGGCGACGTGCTCGGCGCTGGCAGAGGCTGGGCCAGCTCAATTCTTTACAATGCTCGTGCAAAAGATGAGTTTGAAGCCTTTTTTAATCGCGACGATAGCTTCGCATTGGGTGTGTGTAATGGCTGTCAGATGATTTCTAATTTAAGCGAAATTATCCCCGGTGCACAAAATTGGCCAAGCTTTAATCGCAATGTTTCTGAGCAATTTGAAGCGCGCTTTTCAAGCGTCAAAATTGGCAAGACCAACTCTATTTTCCTAAATAATATGCAAGGCTCCATCATGCCAATTGCCATTGCACACGGTGAAGGCAAAGCAAGCTTTGCTGGCAATGCAAACAACATCGCTTTGCAATACGTTGATCACCAAGGTGATATCACCCAAGCCTACCCTCACAATCCCAATGGATCTGACTTAGCAACAGCAGGTGTCACCAACGATTCTGGACGAGTGACTATTATGATGCCACATCCAGAGCGCGTATTCAGAGCCGTACAGTATTCGCACCACCCAAAAAACTGGAATGAGCGTAGCCCATGGATGAGAATGTTTGAAAATGCTAGAGCTTGGGTTGATTAAACCCTAAAAACTATTAAACTCTGAAACAGAACATTCTAGCTTTTTAAGCCATTGTATATTTTAGAAGTATCAAACTGTTCTACTATACAGCTATCGAGCATCTTTTAATAAACCTTTAATTTCATGAAGCCCTTTACCTGCTTTTTTATCTCAGGAACGAGTCAGACGCTTTAAGAAACCTTCACGCGACCCTGCATTGATCCAGCCAGTGGCGATCGTCTTGCTGAGTTCGCTATTCACTCGGCCACGATGGATGTGAGAGGGAGAGGCTGGAAAGATCACTAGCTTACCTCGCTCCGCCACTTCATGATGATGCTGCCAGTTAAATTCTGTACCTGCCTCCTCCACAGAATTGCAGTAGAGGATCCAGGCGAGCACGCGGTTCGTCGGCTCGGTGGCTTCGTCGCTAATCGTCCAGTCGCAGTGCCACTGCCGGAATCCCTCGCCGGGAGCATAACGCTGCAGGTTGAAAATCGGCATCACAAATAACTCCTGCTCCGGGCAGACCTCGCGGAACAGAGGCCGCTCCTGCAGGTATTGCTCCAGGCCTGCAGAGACCCCCTTTACGATTACGTCTGCAAGAGCGAATGCCTCGGGATCAGAACGGCTGAACGCCACGAGGCTGATATCCGTCGAGATCTTGGCTGGCTCCCCGCTGCTGCCGCCGGAACCGAAGGCTACACCAGGCCGCTGCAGATCCTGGCGCCGCTCAAAGAAGTCCATGACACCATCAGCAACAGCTTCGTAGCCGGGATTACGGTAACGATCGATCAGCTTCATGCCGGGGACTCATTCCAAGAGATGGTGATCAGGGAATCCAGCCGTTGCCAGTGGCTCCGCGAACTGTTTAAGTCTGTTACAACTCCCGGGGAGACCGCAGTTAAGAATAGGATTTTGCTTTCAACAAGGAGTTTGACCGGAGCCGTCAGAAGCGCCCAAAAGACCACTATACTCAGTTTCATACCGTATTGAATACTGTTAATGACCATCTCTTTCGCCTTTCTTTATTTGAATCTAAAATAGATAATCTTATTATACTTCGCTTAATGATATAGATGTTAGGTTAGGCCTTGTCTTTTGTCTAGGTGCGAAGCAAGTATTGAACTTTTTATTTTTAGGTGCTTCAAAAACGGTTCTGTCGCAAACTCGAAATTCCAGTACTTTTAAGTCTATAAAAATAAATACTTCAACTTATCAAATGCAAAAAAAAATATTAAAAGTCCGATAGATTTTTAAAAATTTTGGAAATAATGAAAACCAAGCATTTATCGCTTTAATAAAGGTTTAATCCGTATCAAAATGGGTAAAAAATAGATAATTTGATTGATTAAATTGATATTTTTATGGATTTTTAACCTTTATAAGACAGATGTGAATCAATGAAAGTAATGATGTTAGAAAATTTCAAAAATTTTAACAATGGGCTATTTTTTGGATTTTTATCGGGTTAAATGATGATTATGGATTATCAGCTTATTCGCTCAAAACGTAAAACCCTAAGTTTGCAGATTAATGGCAATGCTGAGCTGATTGTGCGGGCGCCAAATCGATTATCTGTGAAAAAAATAGAGCAATTTATTGATGAAAAATCCAACTGGATTGACAAAAAATCAAAATCCACTCTCTCTAATAAATCTAAAAAACCTGATTATATAGAAGGTGAAAAATTCTTATATTTGGGCAGTGAATACCCATTAAGTGTTAATACCGCTCATGCTAAAGGCTTGGGTTTTGATGGGCAAATATTCAGCCTTAATAAGGGTGGAAAAGTAGAGTTTTTGGCTTGGTATAAGGCTGCTTTTAAAAAGATTGCGCTACCACGGCTTGAGTATTACGCCAAAAATCATCAGCTTAGCTACAACCAAGTACAGCTAAAATCTCAAAAAACCTTGTGGGGCTCTTGTAGTGGTGTGAATAATATTAACTTGAATTATCTATTGATAGGGGCGCCTATTTCAGTGATTGATTATGTGATTGTGCATGAGCTGTGCCATAGCGTACATAAAAATCATTCAAAGAATTTTTGGCAGTTGGTGTTTAGCATTTTGCCAAACTATAAAGCCAGCAAATGCTGGCTTTTAGACAATGGTCATAGGTTACAAAACCTATGATTAGTTAACGATTATTTGTCGTTAAATTTAGTCGTTGCATCTTCCATAGCCGCTTTTAAACTATCCATTTGAGCCATTTCAACAATAATATCGCCACCGCCCACTAACTCACCGTTCATGTAAATTTGCGGAAAAGTTGGCCAATCTTGAAAAGCTGGCAAGTTTTGCATAACTTCTTGATCTTCAAAGATGTTTACATAGGCAAATTCAACACCGGTGGAAGCCAGTGTTTGTGCGGCTGTTGCTGAAAATCCACATTGTGGAAATTGCGGTGTGCCTTTCATATAAAGTACGATTGGCGAGCTGTCTACTTGGGCTTGAATTCTTTGCATTACATCCATGATTGGTTCCTTTTCTTATGCGTGTAAAAACCTAGTATTTTACTCGTATATTATGCTTTTATGATTTAATTGCTTGCGCAATTGTATATTTTTGTCCTTGTTTAAGTTTTTTGTAATTGCCAAATACTGATTTAAAATTATCTTTAATGAAATGTCGTAGGCCGTTAATGGTCACAAAAGTGATCTTACCGCCTGGTTTGAGTGCATCGTATGCATCATATAAAATAATACTTAACTGCTCTCTGCCAACCTTGGCAGGTACGTTAGACAACACTTGATCAAAATAATTTTTCTTGCCAACTGCTGAAAATGCATCAGATAAATAAGCTTGGGCGTTGTTAATGTGATTAAGCTCGGCATTGGCATTTGACAACTCAACAGCCACAAAATCTTTATCCACCATGTGCACCTCCCCCTGTGGGCAAGATTTGGCTACACTTAGGCCAATAGGACCATAACCACAGCCCAAATCTAGGCACTTATCGTCCTTAGCAATGTCTAAATATTGCATAAACAAAGCTGTGCCATCGTCAATGGTTCTGGGGCTAAAAACACCCCAGCGAGTTTTTAAATTTAGCGCATGGCCAAGTAGGTTTGACTCTATGAGTAAATCTTGTTTGAGCTTTGGAATATCCTGACGATTAAACATGGTTGTTTTTTGCTGTTGTTTTTAGTGATTTTTTCTTGGATTTAGCGGCAATAATCTGGCTAGCATTATCACCAATATGCTCTTCTCCTCTTTGCTTTGCCAACTGAACTTGTTTTTCTCTTTCTCGGTAGCGACTTACCTGATCTGTGCTTTTAGAGCCATGACACCTTGGACAAGATACGCCTTTTTCATAATGCTCATGCCCCTTATCTTGCTCAGTAATCGGATAACGACAAGCATGGCATTGATCATATTGGCCCTGCTCTAGATTGTGCTTAACGGCGACACGATCATCAAAAACAAAACATTCGCCTTCCCACAGGCTGCCCTCTTTTGGTATTTTCTCAAGGTATTTGAGAATGCCACCCTGTAAGTGATAGACCGTGTCAAAGCCTTGGGTTTTTAAATAAGCAGTTGATTTTTCACAACGAATACCACCGGTGCAAAACATAGCTACTTTTTTGCCTCGGTATTGCTCTAAATTGTTTTTAGTGTACTGTGGAAATTCTTTAAATGTTTCAGTAACAGGATTGATAGCGCCTTTAAAGCTACCGATTTCATATTCATAATTATTTCTAGTGTCTATCAAAATAACATCAGGATCACTGATTAATTCATTCCAATCTTGCGGGGATACGTAGGTGCCTACAGACTCTTTTGGATCAATTCCTGCGACACCTAAAGTAACAATTTCTTTTTTTAGTTTTACCTTTAAGCGTTTAAAAGGCAGCTCTTTACTTTGAGAAAACTTAATTTCTAATTGATTAAAACGCCCATCCTTGTTTAAAAAATCTAGCAATTGATCAATTGACTCTTGACTGCCTGATATCGTACCATTCAAACCTTCTAGCGCTAGCAAAATTGTGCCTTTAATTTCTAGTTTGACCATCAACTCTCGAAGGGGTGTGCGAAATTCCTCGAAATCATCCAAGCGAACAAATTGATATAAGGCGCAAACTGTAAACATAAATCTTTGTTTGTAAATTTATCCATTTTACTGTATTCAGCACATGAATATAATCAATGCCGATAATACACATAAGTCAAGTGCGGGCGCTAAAGGTACAGGTATAATAAATCTAGTATTAGATTAGATATTTCCCATAAGTTTCAGGATTTAATTAGGGCAATATTTCACGTGTTTAACAAAACTAGCGCAATATTAAAATAGGTATAAATTATGACTTATTATGTATTTAAGATAACTCCTCCAGAAGGCAAAAATCTTGTTAAAAACTTAACCTTATTGGATGATTTTGAATCGTTTCGTGAGGCTAAGAATTATGCAAAACAGCAGCGTGTAGAGCTAAATAAATTAGAAGTTAGTCAAATTAAAGTCATGTTAGCCGATAATCAACCGGCAGCAGAGGCGCAATTAATGGCTTATCGAAAACCTCAAATTCTAATGGAACACGAAAAATGAAGCATTTTAAGCGCCAGTAAATACACAATTAATACATGCTCGATTCGATTCAATCACCCCAAGATATTAAACAACTGGATTTAGACCAGTTACAATCTTTAGCGGATGAAATACGTACATTTTTAATTGATAATATTCAAAAAACCGGCGGTCATTTAGCGCCTAATCTTGGCACAGTAGAGCTTACCATCGCAATGCACTATGTGTTTGACACGCCGAAAGACAGTTTTGTGTTTGATGTTGGTCATCAAGCCTATACGCATAAAATTCTCACTGGTCGAAAAGACAAAATGCACACACTCAGAAAGAAAAATGGGCTGAGTGGCTTTACCAAGCAATCCGAAAGTGAACACGATGCTTTTGGTGCTGGGCACTCCTCTACTTCCATTAGTAGTGCGCTTGGTATTGCAGTTGCCAATAAGATAAACAAGACTGAATACAAATCTATTGCTGTGATCGGCGATGGCGCTCTCACCGGTGGAATGTCGTTTGAGGCACTTAACCATGCAGGTGATTCGGATGCTGATTTACTGATTATCCTAAATGATAATGACATGAGTATTTCCAAAAATGTTGGCGCCATGAGTAAATACCTCACCAAGCTCATCTCTGGCAAAGTGTATTCCACCATGAAATCAAAATCATTAGGATTTTTAAAAAAAATGCCAATGATTCATGAGTTTGCCAGGCGCTCAGAAGAGCATGTCAAAGGCATGGTATTGCCGAGCACCTTATTCGAAGAATTAGGGGTAAATTACTTTGGCCCAATTGATGGCCATGACTTGCCAATGCTGGTTAATACATTGCAAAACTTAAAACAACTTAAAATACCTCGCCTATTGCATATTATTACCAAAAAAGGCTATGGCTTAAAAACCGCAGAAAATGACCCATGTAAGTTTCATGGCGTGGCGCCAGCTTCAACTAAGAGCTCCACCTTGCCAAGCTATAGTGAAGTTTTTGGCCAGTGGCTACTTGACACTGGCGCTAACGATCAACAACTGATGGCCATCACCCCTGCTATGTGTACCGGTTCTGGCATGAGTGAATTTGAGGCTCAGTTCCCTGAACAATATTTTGATGTTGGTATTGCCGAACAGCACGCCATCACCTTTGCTGGTGGTCTTGCCACTCAAGGTTTAAAGCCTGTCGTGGCTATTTATTCTACTTTTTTACAGCGAGGCTATGATCAACTGATCCACGACATTGCACTGCAAAATCTTAACGTTACTTTTGCCATTGATCGTGCGGGCTTGGTTGGTGCCGATGGCGCTACTCATGCAGGTAGTTTTGACTTAAGTTTTTTAAGATGTATCCCTAATTTAGTGATTATGGCGCCCAGCAATGCAGTTGAAATGTATCAAATGCTCAATAGCGCTTATCATACGAACGGCCCAGTTTGTGTGCGCTATCCAAGAGGTGCCTCTCTGATTAAAGACTACACTACAAATAATAAAATAAAAATTGGCAAGGCCAATATAGCCAGA
Source organism: Gammaproteobacteria bacterium (assembly GCA_030611725.1). Lineage (GTDB taxonomy): Bacteria > Pseudomonadota > Gammaproteobacteria > PS1 > Pseudothioglobaceae > Thioglobus_C. The sequence continues at coordinate 21,704 of JAUWPG010000008.1, read as the reverse complement.
ATTGGTAATAAAATTTCAATTTTTGCATTTGGCACAACTCTCGACCAAGCGCTTATTGCCGGTGAAGAACTTGATGCAACCGTGGTTGACATGCGCTTTGTCAAACCTCTCGATGAGTCGTTAGTTATTGAGCTTGCCAATACACATCAACAACTTATTTCGATTGAAGACAATGCGATTACTGGCGGTGCTGGTAGCGCCATCAGCGAATTGTTGCATGCTCATAATATCAACACACCACTAAGCCTGCTTGGCTTACCAGATATCTTTACAGAACAAGGCTCACAAGAAGAATTATATGCATTATATGGTTTAAATGCAGAGAGTATTATTGATACTGCACGATCATGAAAAAAACACTAAAACGCCTCAGCCCTGACCCAGAGTCATTAAGAAACCACAAACACTTAAGTTGGTTATCTAAACACCTACATGATGCAAGCTTATGGAATTTTAACAGGCGTTCGATTTCTAAAGCTTTTGCTGTCGGTCTATTTTTTGCCTTTATTCCCGTTCCTTTTCAAATGATACTGGCAGCCCCTAGTGCCGTTATTTTCTCAGCCAATTTACCATTATCAGTCGCTTTGGTGTGGATCACTAACCCTATTACCATATCACCAATTTACTATGCTTGCTATAAATTAGGCGCTTGGATTTTAGACGTAAACATTGAACAAGACTTTGTTATGTCGTTAGATTATGTCTGGGAAGTATTTGGTGTGATTTGGCAACCTTTCTTACTCGGTTGCTTGGTTGTATCAACTATCAGTGCTTTCTCTGGCTACTGGGCTGTTCAATTTATTTACCGATTTAAAGCTTATAGAAGAGCTAATCGTTGATTTTTTGATTTTCTATTTGGGCACGTATTTGTGATTCTAACTCGTCTACCAAGTTCTCATTCTGTACTTTAGAATGTGTTTTACCATTAATATAGAGTAAATTTGGGCTGCCACCAGTCAAACCCACAGACACCTCTTTAGCCTCACCCGGACCATTGACCACACAGCCAATCACTGCAACATCAATTGGGTCAACAATATCTTCAAGTCGTGATTCTAATTCGTTAACCACCGAAATCACATCAAATTTTTGTCGTGAGCAAGATGGGCAAGCGATAAGATTAATACCCTTCTTACGCAAATGTAGTGACTTTAAAATATCAAAACCCACTTTAACTTCATCAACTGGATCTGAAGCTAATGACACGCGAATAGTATCGCCAATCCCTTCTGAAAGCAACAAGCCCAATCCAATTGAGGATTTGACAGTACCCGCTCTGAACGATCCAGCCTCTGTAATGCCTAAATGTAGCGGATTATCAATTTGTGTGGCTAATTGTTTATAAGCAAAAACAGTCATGAAAATTTCAGAGGCCTTGAGTGAAATTTTATAATTATCAAAATTAAGTCTATCTAGAATATCAATGTGTCTGAAGGCTGATTCAACCATGGCTTCTGGTGTTGGCTCAGTGTATTTTTTTTGTAAGTCTTTTTCTAGTGAGCCCGCATTAACGCCAACACGAATAGGAATACCATGGTCTTTTGCTGAAGCGACTACCTCACGCACACGGTCTTCTCGACCAATATTGCCAGGGTTGATACGCAAACAATCAGCGCCATATTCTGCCACCTTGAGTGCAATTTTGTAATCAAAATGAATGTCGGTAATAAGTGGAATATTGGCTTGTTTTTTGATTTCTTTAAAGGCTTCTGCCGCTTCCATTGTTGGAACAGAAACACGCACCAAATCTGCACCCGCCATTTCAATCGATTTAATTTGAGCAACTGTCGCCTCAATATCACACGTATTTGTATTGGTCATACTTTGTACAGATATTGGTGCACCACCACCAATGGCAACATTACCCACAAAAATTTTTCGTGATTTTCTTCGGGTAATTGTATGTACAGGTTTCATGGATTTTCTCGATTATAAATTTGCATTACTTCATCTAGTCTTTCTAAGATTTCAGGTCCTTTCTTTTGCATTGGTGTTGGCTGTATCACAATAGGTATTGTATTAACAGCACCCTGTGCTTCTGGCTCGCTAATCACGATTAATGCTGGTTTTTGCTTATCTGAACTTTGTTTTTGATCAAAATACCAATAGCCAATAACAACTACAGGCAATAATAACACAACAAAAATTTTGGTTTTTTTATGATTCTTTTTGGGTCTAGGGTAATAATCAATATCGTACATTATGATTGTGTTCGTCCTGTTTTATCAACCACCTTGCCGGCTAATTGCCCACAAGCCGCATCTACATCTTCGCCGCGAGTTCTTCGAGTCATTGCACGAATACCATGATTAAACAAAACATCCTGAAATGCTTCAATTGTAGCCTTTTTTGAAATTTTGTATTGAGTTTCTGGAAAAGGATTGAAAGGAATCAAATTTACTTTAGCTGATATGCCTTTTAACAATTTTGCCAATTTTTCAGCCTGTTCAATGCTGTCATTTACACCTGACAACATCACGTATTCAAATAAGATGTGTCGTTCTTGTGTGCCTGAATCTAAGTAATTTTGACAGGCAGATAATAGCTCTTGAATCGGATATTTTTGGTTGATTGGCACCAACTCATCGCGTAAAACATCGTCAGGCGCATGCAGGGAAATCGCCAAACTAACTGGTGTAATATCAGCCATACGATACAGTGCTGGCACTACACCCGAAGTTGAAATCGTTACCTTTCTTCGGGATAAACCAAAAGCCCAGTCATCTAACAATAAATCACAGGCTTTGTATACTGCCTTTTCATTGAGTAATGGCTCGCCCATCCCCATAAAAACAACATTAGAAATACGCTTACCTTTGTCGCTTAAATATTGTTGAGCAATAACAACTTGTGCAATAATCTCAGTGGTCGATAAATTTCGATTAAAACCCTGCATACCAGTTGAACAAAAAGTACAAGCCAACGCACAACCTACTTGCGAGGAAATACACAAAGTGCCTCGATCTTTTTCAGGAATATAAACTGTTTCAATATGATTTTCATTACCAAGGTCAATCGCCCACTTGATCACACCATCTAAAGAGAAGTTTTGCTGTGAAATTTTGGGCAATTCCAACGTGGCAATGGCGTTTAATTTTTCTCTGAGTTTTTTACTCAGATTTAACATCTGATCGAAGTCAAATTGATGTTGATGATAAACCCACTGCATCAATTGCTTAGTACAATAAGGCTTTTCACCTAAATTAGCAAAAAAATCATTAAGGTCTGATCGGGTCAAATCGAGTAGGTTTTGTTTATCTTCCATCTACATTAAACAAATACGCACAGTTTGACCTGTGCGTATTTATTCTAATTAATAAAGCAACCATTTTAACTTAATTCTAATTTTATAACCGGCATAAAAAAAGCACCCAAAGGTGCTCTTTTTATAAAAACAGTAACAATCTTAGTTGTTTACTGCTTCTTTTAATCCTTTACCTGCTTTAAATGCAGCCACTTTAGATGCAGAGATTTGAATTGTAGCACCTGTTTGTGGGTTACGACCTGTGCGTGCTGCACGATCTCTAACAACAAAAGATCCAAAACCTGTTAACTGCACACCATCACCACTCGCCATAGCGCCAGTAATTGCATCTGTCGTTGCATTTAATGCACGGCCTGCGTCTGCTTTAGAAATATTTGCTGCTGATGCGATTGCATCGATTAATTCTGATTTGTTCATTTTTTTCTCCTCGAAAAATTATATAAAAACACTAAACACTAAGGGGTTATATGCCAGAAGGTAAGAGAACGAAAACCAACAGTCGTTTAATATTGACCCCATACATTCAGCACAATTAATTATAAGGAAATATTTGAACTATATTAGTTAATTTCAAAAAAAAATAGATTAGCGATTATTCTCTTTAAGCATCCTTTGTTTTTCACGTTGCCAATCTTTGGCTTTAATATCCTGGCGCTTGTCATGGTCTTTTTTACCTTTAGCAACGCCAATCTCAAGCTTTACTCGACCTCTAACCCAATACAGCTTGAGTGGCACAACGGTGGCACCTTTTTGGTTAATCTTGTCTTTAATTCGATTAATTTCCAAACGATTTAATAATAATTTACGCGTACGTGTTGGATCTGCATTCACATGTGTGGACGCATGGGTGAGTGGTGAGATATGTGCGCCAAATAAAAACAGTTCATTATTTTTCAAAATTACATAACTTTCTTTGATTTGAACTTTATTATCGCGCAGGCTTTTTACCTCCCAGCCTTCTAAAGAAAGCCCAGCTTCTAAGTTTTGTTCGATAAAATAGTCATGTCTTGCTTTCTTATTAACGACAATCGTATTTGAACTTGTTTTTGATTTTTTGGATTTCTTGCTCATAATAATAATTACTGACTGACCCTACTTATGCATCATATTTCTAAAAGCGCTATTGTGCCCTACTCTTGTGAACAAATGTATCAACTGGTAAATCAAGTTGATACATATCCACAGTTTCTTAATTGGTGTTCATCCGCTTGTATTTTAAATCAAACTGATGATCAAATTACCGCTTCAGTTAGTATTAATAAAGGTGCCTTTAATCAAAGCTTCACCACTGTTAACACACTGAAACCACACGCACGCATTGATATGCAGCTTGAAGACGGGCCTTTTAATCACCTGAGTGGTGCCTGGATCTTCACAAAACTTAGTGATCATGCTTGCAAAATCAGCCTTGAATTACAATTTAACTTTGCCTCTAAGTTGGTAGATATCGCCATTTCTCCTATTTTTACCTCGATTTCTAATGCTCAGATTGATGCTTTTGTTGCAAGAGCAAAACACATTTATGGCTAGTTCTATGGTCTTATTCAACAAGCCATTTGGTGTATTGTGTCAATTCAGCGGTGAGAATAAAAACTTATCCAATTACATTGATATAAAAGACATCTATCCTGCAGGTCGCTTAGACAAAGATTCAGAAGGCTTGGTTATCCTTACTAGTGACGGAAAACTGCAACATCAAATATCTCATCCAAAATTCGATAAAGAAAAAACTTATGTTGTGCAAGTCGAAGGCAATGTTACCGATAAGGCCATTACTCAACTTTGCCAAGGGGTTGAATTAAAAGATGGGCTAACCAAGCCTGCTAAGGCAAAAATCATTGAAGAGCCTTGCTGGCTCTGGGAGCGAAACCCGCCAATAAGAGTAAGAAAAAATATCCCCACCTCATGGATTGAACTTAAAATCACCGAAGGTAGAAATCGCCAAATAAGGCGCATGAGTGCGCATATTGGCTTCCCAACATTGCGTTTGATTCGCACCCAAGTAGGGTTGTGGAAACTCAACAAAATACAACTTGGTAAATATGAACACCTTTGAATTATCTTATAAAGCTTTAATGAGCAATTCAATTGATGAAAAGATTAAACTCACCAATCATCTTTATAGATTAAGTCTTGATAATCAACTCAACCACCAAGCAAAATTTTTGATACAAGCCATACCTGAACCAGGCCGACCTAAGCGCCCTAACTTGGTTCGATTCCAATCGCTACCAAAGCGTGATAAATCTGACACAGGGTTTATCAAAACCATTCATGCTATTTGTCATATTGAATTTAATGCGATTAATTTAGCATTGGATGCAGTGTATCGATTTCGAAATATGCCTGATTGTTACTACCAAGACTGGATTCAAGTTGCTTTTGAAGAGGCTAAGCATTTTACTCTGCTTAATAATTACTTAGATCAACTGGGATATCACTATGGTGATTTTGATGGACACAATGGCTTGTGGAAAATGACGCATGAAACAAATTATGATGTACTTGCTAGAATGGCATTAGTGCCTAGAGTATTAGAGGCTAGAGGGTTGGATGCCACACCTAAGATCCAAAAACGCTTCAAAAAATCAAAGTTCACAAAAATGGTGGATATTTTACAAGTGATTTTTAATGATGAAATTGGTCATGTAAAAATTGGCAATACTTGGTTTCATACGCTGTGCCAACAAAGAAATTTAGACCCAATACAAACTTTTGATCAATTGATACAAAAACACATTGGCAAGTCGCTACGTGGTCCTTTCAATATTGAAGCAAGAAAACTGGCTGATTTTTCCGAGAAAGAGCTTAACTATTTACAAGCGTTGTAACGCTACTTTAACCCACTTAAACTGTCCATTGCCTGATTGGCAAGCTCGTCAGCCATCTCATTACCTTCATCGCCGTTATGACCTTTAACCCAATGCCAATGAACATTGTGCTTTTCATTTGCCTTGTCAAGCTGCTGCCAAAGATCAACGTTCTTCACTGGTTTTTTATTAGCAGTCTTCCAGCCTTTTAACTTCCAGCCTTTAATCCACTCATTAATACCATTCATTACATATTTAGAATCGGTATATAAATCAATATCAATGGTACTTGATTTAATCGCCTCTAGCGCTTTAATCGCCGCTGTTAACTCCATGCGATTATTGGTGGTGTCTTTTTCACTCCCCTTAAGCTTCTTATCATGATCGCCATATCGAAGCCAAACACCCCAGCCACCAATACCTGGATTTCCTCTGCAACCACCATCGGTATAAATTACTATTTTTTCCATGTTATGTCCTGTTGTCTACGTTTATTTGTAGCCAATACTCAAGTAATGCCAAGTGCCATAAACGCGAACCGTTGAGCGAAGTCATATATTTTTCTGGCTTGTTAATCACTTTTTGTACAAATGCTTGATCAAATATTCCGCGATTAATACATTGACCAGAAGTTAAGATGTCAGTCATAAATTCTAAGAATTCACCACGAACATATTTAAGGGCCGGCATAGGAAAATAACCTTTTTTACGATCGATCACACTGTCTGGCAACAACCCTCTAGAGATTTGCTTCAAAGGATGTTTGCCCTGCTCACTCATTTTAAGGCTCGGCGGCATGCTCAGCGCGTGCTCAACCAATTGATAATCCATAAATGGTACGCGCGCTTCCAAACCCCAGGCCATGGTCATATTGTCCACACGTTTAACAGGATCATCAACAATCAAGCGAGTAATATCCGTGCGAAACACCTTGTCCATAAATTCATCAGCATTGGCTTTGGAAAATTCTTTGTTAAGCCAGGTTTGGGTGTGATCACCAGAGTGATACTTTTTATTAACAGTTTGCAGATATTCCTCATAAGGCCTATCAACGTAGTGTTTGGAAAAACGCTCAACTTCAGTGCCCGACTCTGCTTGCATGCGCGGATACCAAAAATACCCAGCAAATGCTTCATCCGCACCTTGACCTGAGAGCACCACTTTAATGTGTTTGGATACTTGCTCAGAGAGTAGATAAAAAGCTACCGAATCTTGCCCAACCATCGGTTCATTCATATTAGCAATAGCCTCACCCAGCCTTGGTAAAACTTGAGAATTGCTCACCACATATTTTTCATGAATGGTGTTAAATTGCTTAACGATTTGATCGGAATACTCAAATTCAGAGCCTGCTTCATCATCAATGTCCTCGAAACCAATCGAAAAAGTACGAACATCTTGATGCCCAGCTTCATCTAAAAGTGCCACGAGTAATGAAGAATCTAGCCCGCCTGAGAGTAGTACACCAATCGGCACATCGGCAGCGTTCATTCTTTTTAGCACGGCTTTGGTTAACAACTCATGCGTACGCTCAATATACTCATTGTCACTTAAACCTGCTCGTTGTGCTGTGGGCTGCCAATAGGTTTTTTCCGTTATTTTTCCATTGGTATCAATGGTTATTGTTGTGGCCGGTTTAATTTTTTTAACCCCTTCTAAGATTGTATTAGGGGCTGGTACCACTGCATGTAAAGATAATTGCTGCTGTAAAGCCACGGAGTTAATGTCTGTATTTACCCCGATGGCAATTAAAGATTGCGAACTCGAGGAAAAACTAAAGGCCTTATCTGTTAGATTAAAATAAAGAGGCTTGATGCCCATGCGATCACGTGCCACGAATAATTGCTTTTTTTGTTTATTCCAAATACAAAATGCAAACATGCCATCTAAGTGAGTCACACAATCCTCACCCCAAAAATGATAAGCTTTAATAATGACTTCAGTGTCTGAATGCGAAAAAAACGTATAACCCTTTTTAATCAAGTTCTGACGTAACGATTGATAATTGTAAATCGTACCATTAAACACCAACACCAAACCAAGCGCATCATCCACCATAGGCTGGGCTGCATGATTAGATAGATCAATAATACTAAGGCGTTGATGACCAAAGCCAATAACATCATCAGCCCAATGTCCAGATGCATCTGGGCCACGACGTGCAATCTTTTGCATCATCGAACTAAGATCTTGAGAGGCTACTGCCTTATGATCGAATCTTAACTGGCCACAAATACCACACATATATAAAAAACCCTAAGGCCTATAGAATGTAAAATGGTTTATTTTATCAAGTATTACGATCAAGATATGGCGCAAACACTTTACGACAAATTAATGAGTGCACATGTGGTGCGTGAAGAAGCAACCACTGCTTTAATTTATATTGATCGACAACTCATTCATGAAGTGACTTCACCTCAAGCTTTTGAAGGTTTAGCAATGGCAGGTAGAAAGCCTTGGCGTACAGATGCCAGTTTAGCTGTGCCGGATCATAATGTACCTACCACGGAGCGCTCAAGTGGCGTTACCGGCATTAAAGATCCAATTTCGAAACTACAAATCGAAACCTTGGATAAAAATTGCGAAATATTTGGTATTAACGAAATTACTATGAACGATGTACGTCAAGGTATTGTGCATGTAATTGGCCCTGAACAGGGTGCTACCCTGCCTGGCATGAGTATTGTTTGTGGCGACTCACACACCTCAACTCATGGTGCGCTAGGCGCTTTGGCATTTGGTATTGGCACCTCTGAAGTCGAGCATGTATTGGCTACAGGCTGCTTATGGCAAGCAAAATCAAAGAATTTAAAAATTGAAGTAAATGGAGATCTGGGTGAACATGTCAGTGCAAAAGATGTTGCCTTGTACATTATTGGTCAGATTGGTACTGCGGGTGGCACAGGTTATGCCATTGAATTTTCAGGTGACACCATTCAAGGACTGAGCATTGAAGGCCGTATGACACTGTGCAACATGGCAATTGAGGCTGGTGCACGTGTGGGCATGGTAGCGGTTGATGATAAAACCCTAGCCTATGTTAAAGGTCGTCCAATGGCACCAACGGGTGAGCAATGGGATAAGGCAGTTACTTATTGGAAGACGCTACATTCTGACGAGGGTGCGCATTTTGATCAAACCATATTTTTGATGCAAAAAATATCAAGCTTCAAGTCACCTGGGGAACCTCTCCAGAAATGGTGATTGCGATTGATGGTGTAACGCCTGACCCCGCCAAAGAATCTGACCCTGTGAAAGCTGAAAGTATTAAAAATGCCCTGAATTATATCCACCTTAAGGCCAACACACCCATCAACACAGTTACAATCGACAAAGTATTTATCGGTTCTTGCACCAATTCACGCATCGAAGATTTACGTGCTGCGGCAAGTGTTGCCAAAGGAAAACATGTGGCCAGCAATGTAAAACTGGCTTTAGTGGTGCCCGGATCAGGCTTAATCAAGCAACAAGCTGAAGCCGAGGGCTTGGACAAAATATTTACGGATGCTGGCTTTGAATGGCGTGAAGCGGGTTGCTCTATGTGCCTGGCTATGAATGCCGATAAGCTCAAGCCTGGTGAGCGTTGTGCAAGCACTTCTAATAGAAATTTTGAAGGCCGTCAAGGGCAGGGGTCATTTACCCATTTGGTTAGCCCTGCAATTGCTGCCGCTAGTGCAATTGCTGGTCATTTTTCACAGGTTAAATAATGCAAGCATTTACAACTATAACATCTATTACTATGCCGCTTGATCGCGCCAATGTCGATACTGACGCCATCATTCCTAAGCAATTTTTAAAATCAATTAAACGCTCTGGTTTTGGCCCTAACTTGTTTGATGAATGGCGCTATCTTGATCATGGTGAAGTCGGCATGGATAATTCCAAGCGCCCACTTAATAAGGATTTTATTTTAAATAAGCCAGAATATAAAGGTGCGCAGATTCTACTCACTCGCAAGAACTTTGGCTGTGGCTCAAGTCGTGAACATGCCCCATGGGCACTTGAAGACTATGGGTTTAAAGTGATTATTGCGCCAAGTTTTGCTGATATTTTTTATAATAACTGCTTTAAAAATGGCATCTTACCAATCGTACAAAATAACGACATCATGGATGAATTGTTTGCCTTTGATGGAGAAATTAATATTGACCTAGAATCTCAAAGCATTACTGCCAATGGCAAAACCTACACCTTTGATGTTGATATTGAACGCAAACGCCGCCTAATAAATGGCCTAGACGATATTGACTTAACTTTGCAATATACAGATGACATTAAGGCTTTTGAGACTAAGCACTTTAAAACTTATTCTTGGCTATAATTAAAATATGATTGGCCGCTTAACTGGAAAAATTCTAGAAAAAAATCCACCTGAAATTCTACTAGAGGTGGGTAGCATTGGCTACGAAGTGCTTTGCCCTATGTCAAGTTTTTATGAGATAGGTGAACGTGTTGAGATTACACTGCATACGCATTTTCACGTCAAAGAAGACGCTCAAACCTTGTACGGATTTATTTCTAAAGACGAGAAAATTCTTTTTAGAGAGTTGATCCGTGTCAATGGTATCGGCCCAAAAGTAGCGCTTGCTATTTTGTCTTATTTGAACACAGCATCACTCATGAATGCGGTTGCCAATGAAGACGACGTCCTGTTAGCTAAAACCCCGGGGATTGGCAAAAAAACTGCACAAAAACTCATTGTTGAGCTCAAAGATCGTTTAGCTAAACTAGAATTACACGGCTCAAATCATCAACACATTACGGCCAGTATGCACATCAATTTAAACACCCAAAAAGCCTCTCAAGCATTACAAGCGCTCGGCTTTAAAACCAAAGAAGCTGAAAAGATGCTAACAGCCATTAAAGATAACACACTTTCTACTGAAGAACTCATTCGCCAAGCTTTACAAAATAAATAATCCCTACTGTTTTAAAAATTATTGAAATCACCTCTACAAAGTCAAAGATTGCTATAATCAAGGCATGTCTAGACTGTGGTTATTATTAATTTTTCTACCCATATTGGTGTGGGAGTATTCTACGACTGAATTAGAACGAGCTTACGCCAATAAAAATGTGGATTACGTGCCCAGAACGCAACACATTGATGAGCAAGGTCGTGCCAAGTTTACCAACCGTCTGATTTTAGAATCATCGCCCTATTTATTACAACACGCACATAATCCTGTTAATTGGTATGCTTTTTCTGATGAAGCATTTGACAAAGCAAAGCTCGAAAATAAACCTATTTTTATTTCCATTGGTTATGCCACTTGTCATTGGTGCCACGTTATGGAAGAAGAAAGCTTTGACGATTTAGAAGTAGCAAAGTTTCTCAATAAACATTTTATTTCTATCAAAGTAGATCGTGAAATACGCCCCGATGTAGATGCAACTTATATGAATGTGTCCCAATTGATTAATGGCTCTGGTGGTTGGCCACTTAATGCGGTTATATTGCCAGATGGTAAGGCTTTTTTTGCAGGCACTTATTTCCCTAAGGCTCAATTATTAGAGATACTCTCACAAATAAAAACCCTTTGGAAAAATGAAAAAGACAGCATTATTAATAAAGCCAATGAGATTGACAATGTCTTGAATAAAGCGAAAGTCACAACTCATGGCGATATTGATAAAGCCATTATCCCTAAAACTATTCAAGCTCTATTGGATGACTTTGATGAAATAGAAGGTGGTTTTGGTGAAGCGCCAAAATTCCCACATGAACCCATACTACTGTTGTTAATTGATGAACAAAAACGTCATCCAAATGATGAGCAGCTCAATGCCATTACCACGACACTAGACACAATGGCTAGTGGTGGATTCTACGATACGGTGGGTGGTGGTTTTCATCGTTACTCAACTGATAATTCATGGCTAGTGCCACATTTTGAGAAGATGCTTTATAACCAGGCACAACTATCACTAGTCTATACGCGCGCTTATAAGCTTACACAAAAGCCACTTTATAGACGCATTGCGCAACAAACACTTGATTATGTCTTAAAAGAAATGCAAGATAAAAATAGGGGTTTTTTCTCAGCCACTGATGCAGACTCTGAGGGTGAAGAAGGCACTTTTTTTGTTTGGTCAATAAACAAAATAAAATCCATTCTGAATGAAGATGAGTTTAAACACTTTAATCAGTGGTTTGACTTGTCATCACACACTGATTTTGAAGGCAATCATGTTATTCGTTTTAAGGATGTTAACGACATTAATGTAAATGACTATAAGAGAATCGATGAATTACTTGTTAAATTATATAACGTCAGAATTAAAAGGGAGGCTCCACTCACTGATAACAAAGTGCTACTCTCTTGGAATGCATTAATGATTCCTAGTTTGATTGAAGCAGGAGAGGTTTTTAATGAAAAAAAATACACAGATGCCGGTTTGGTATTGGCAAATTACTTAGAATCATTTAATCAAAATAATAAGCTTTATCGAGCATCTATTAATAATAAGCTTGAGTCAAATGCTTTGTTCGAAGATTATGTGTATTTAGCGAATGCCTATTTATCTGTATTTGATCAAACACATGAAAAAAAATGGCTAGATAGAACCATCAAACTTGTTAATATCATGAATAATAAATTTTGGGATAAAGAGCGGTTTGGTTTTAACATGACCAATGACGATAAATACTTAAATACTCGCTATAAAGAATCCTATGATGGTGCTATGCCATCTACTAACGGTATAGCATACCAAATGCTGGTTAAGCTAAACAACAGGACAACTGAGCGGGCTTTTATTCAACAAGCTGATCAATTATTGAGCGCTTTTTCAACTGAAATTAATCAAAGCCCCTATAGCTATAGCTCATTTATTTTAGGATTAAATAACGCTACTTTTTCTGAATTATCGAGCGTTCAATATGCTTATGATGGTCGCGTTCGTATTTATACACAAAAACTAGATAACAATAAGGTTATTGTTAATTTAACACTAGAACCACTTTGGCATATTAATTCTAATCAACCATTACAAGACTCATTGATTGGCACCAAAATAACAAATGTAGACACACAAAATTGGACAATAAAAGAGACAGTTTATCCTCAAGGTGAGTTGACCAAATTAGGCTTTTCAGAAGATAAAATATCAATCTATAAAGATCAGGTTAATATTAAACTAGAATTAAAACAACGCTCAAAGAATTACATCGCACCCGTATTTTCTTTAACCCTACAAGCTTGTAGCGACAAAGTGTGTTTAGCGCCTGTAGAGATTACTATAAAACCTTAGATACTCTTAAGCCTTTAATCCATTTAATGAATTCAACATTTATTAAATACAAACATGGCAACAAAATCAGTGTCATCAGCGTGCCAAATAGCAAGCCGTAACCCAACGCGAGTGCCATTGGCTGTAAAAGATGGTCCGTACCGCCAAGGCCGTAAGCCAATGGAATAATACCAGCCAACGTGGTTAAACTGGTGAGTACGACAGCACGAAGTCTGTCTTTGACACCTTTAACAATCCACTGATGGACAGTTAGTTTTTCCAAGGCCTTATCTTTCAAATAGTTAAGATGCGACACCAGCACTAAAGAATCATTCACAATGACGCCGACCAGTGCCAAGACGCCCAAAATTGCAAAAAAACTTAATGACTCCCCGTGCAGGAAGAACGCCCAAATAACACCAATCACTGAAAATGGAATGGCACTAAGGATTATTAACGGCTGTGTGTATGAATTGAACAACAATACCAGCAGCAAGAAAATACCAAACACTGCCATCACAAAAGCCTGCTTAAAACTGTCCATAGATTTTGCGGTTTCCTTGGCGCCACCCTCAGAAATAGCACGTACAGATGGGAAATTTTTATCCAAATTAAGTTGCAGTAAAGCCTCTTTCATAACTTCGCTAGTGGATTTTTTTTCATCATTAATACTAGCGCTAATCATAATAGATCTGAGGCCGTTATAGTGATTAAAATCAGGCTCACCGATGATTTGACGAATACTAGAAAAATTCAACAATGAGATAACACGGCCTGTTTTATTGATCACTTTTAAAGACTTTATAAAGTCTTCTGATTTCTCTAAATCACCCAAATAAAGTCGAAAATTAACGTCGTTTTTCCCTTCGCGAATATTGGTCACATCAATCCCTGTAAAAGCAGCTCTCAAATAGCGATTGACTGTTGAAAAATCAATATCAAGGCGTGCCATCTTTTCAAAATCAAGCTTTACTTCAATCCGATCTTTGCCTGGCTCATCATCTCTATTAACATTGTCTACACCTGAAATTTTTAATAAAATTTGCTCAAGTTTATTAGCAGCTTGATGATTTTCAGCACCCGCTTGGCTGATTAAAATAATCTCCACATCCTCGCCTTGTGGTGGTCCAGGCCGCCTCACAGAAAACTTTAACTTTTCTACTTGATCTATTTCATGTGCATTGGCTTTCAAACTCTTTAGAATCTCTTTAGAACTTTTATCACGCTGTGAGGTTGGTAGTAGCTCAATGGTCATCTTTGCCTTGTGCGTAAAATACTTACCTACATCAGTTGTAACTGACACCAAATCATCACCAATGATCCGATCAATTAACGCTTCCACCTGTTTTGCTTTGGCCTCGGTATTGGCTAATGAAGAGCCAACATTCATAGTCATGCGTGCATTTATCGTATCAACACCTACTGCAGGAAACAAGGTGAACTTCATTTGCGTGCTGGCAAAATAAAGTGAAGCCACTAGCGCTAAACTAAAAACACCCACCACTAAATAACGAAGATTCAAAATTTTGAATAAAAATTTCTCAAACCTATCTTCAAAATATTCGAACCAATTGTGTTCTTTTTGCTTTTCTGTTGATCCGGCCAAATGCGCAGGCAATGCAAGCGATACTTCTAAAAAAGACAAAGTTAGTGCAAAGATAACCACTAAAGGAATCACGTAAATAAATTTACCCATAGTACCCCCCATTAAAAACATGGAAGAGAAGGCTAAAACTGTTGTTAAAATTGTCGTCACTACCGGCATAATAACGCGCTTAAAACCGCGAGTGGCAGATTTAAAACTGTCTTCACCGGTTTGTTTGTAGTGATAAATACTTTCTGCCACAATAATAGAGTCATCCACCACAATACCCAGCACCAAAATCATAGCCGCTAGTGAGACTAAATTTATAGTCTCACCCGTTGCGCCTAGGAGTGCCACCGTACCTAACAAGCTAACAGGTAAACTAACCGCCACCCAAAAAGCAGTTTTAAAGGATAAAAATGCTCCCAACACTACTAGGACTAACAGTAAGCCGATCAAACCATTATTGGTCACAATCTCTAATCGATTACGTACGTATTTAGATAAATCTGATGAATAAAAAATATCTAATTGATTGTTGTATTTTGCACTTGTCTTACTCATGTGTGCTTTAACCAAATCAACCGTGGTAATCACATCAGCTTGCGCTTGTTTTTTTACCCGTAGGATAAAACCTTTTTCACCGTTCACACGAACAATCGATTTTTCTTCAACATTGCCTGATTCAATCACAGCAATATCTTTAAGCCTAACCACTAACCCTTCAAAATTAGACTTAACAATGACTTCACTCACGTCAGTCGCGGCGTCAAATTTAGACAATACTACAATGGTTTTTTCGTTTTTATCGTGATGATTACTGCCCACGGTATAGCGCTGATTTCTCTGACTAATCGCACTCATTACTTGTGGCAAGGAAAGTTCATATTGATACAGTTTTTCTGGATCAATATGTATTTGAATTTCTTTGTCTAAGTAGCCATCTTTGATTACTTCTGATACACCTTCGATCAATTCTACCGACTGAGCAATATTGTCCACCACATCTCTTAATTCTGCATAATCTAATACATCACTACCAAGACTAATTTTTAAGACACTTTTTCGAGAAGTTTTACGATCTATAACACGAGGTAAATTCACCACTTCTTCAGGCAGTGACTTAATTCGATTAACCACGTTACGGACTTCTTGCTTAAGCTCAGATAAATCACTCACATCTTGTGAGAATGTAATAACAATTGAAGATACGCCAGCTCGTGAGGTTGAGGTGAATTTATCAATACCCGAGATGCTACTCAATTCATCTTCAATGACATTGGTGATATTTTGCTCAACATCTTCTGGAGAGGCGCCTGGATAGCCAGTCACAATTGACATTATCTCAAAATCTACAGCGGGAAATTGATCACGTTGTATATTGTTAAGACTAAGGAGTCCAAGTGCAATAACACTGACGGTAAACACCAGTGCTAGCTTTTTTTGCCTAACTAAGAAATCAAGAATAACGTTCATGATGCGACAGTATACCAAAGCTTAAAAACCTTAAGCTTTGGTATATTAAAAAAAATTACTTACCGCGTGAACGCTTACGATCTACCTCTTTAAGCTTACGTTTACGAATACGCGTAGCGTTTGGTGTTACTTCCACCAACTCATCATCATCAATAAACTCTAATGCTTGCTCAAGGTCTAGCTTGATTGCTGTTGTTAGTGATACTGCTTCATCTGTACCAGAGGCACGAACGTTGGTTAACTGTTTACCTTTCATTACATTGATCACAAGATCTTTGTCGCGCGCATGAATACCTACAACCATACCTTCATAGACTTCAGTATTGTGCTCTACAAAGAATTTACCACTCTTTTGTAAGTTAAAGATGGCATAAGCAACTGCCTTACCTTGGTTCATTGAAATTAGTGAGCCATTTGAACGCTGGCCAATATTACCTGGCTTTTGTGGCTTGTATGCATCAAAAGTAGAGTTCATTAAGCCTGTGCCTGTCGTGGCTGTTAAGAACTCGGTTCTAAAACCAATCAAACCACGTGCAGGAATATTAAAATCAAGCTTAACACGGCCGTTTCCATCAGGTTGCATATTGGTTAACTCTGCCTTACGCTCACCCAATTTTTCCATGACTGTGCCTTGATGCTGGGTCTCAACATCAACACTAAGGTCTTCAAATGGCTCACAAATCACACCATCAATTTCTTTTAAAATAACCTGTGGTCGGCCTACTGCCAGCTCAAACCCTTCACGACGCATGGTTTCAATCAGGATGGATAAATGTAATTCACCACGACCAGAAACAATAAACTCTGAAGGGTCTTCTGTATTGGCAACACGCAATGCAACATTGTAAATAAGCTCTTTGTCTAAGCGTTCACGAATATTTCTTGAAGTGATATACTTGCCATCTTGACCCGCAAAAGGTGAATCATTTACTCTAAATGCCATCGATACAGTTGGCTCGTCCACACTAAGTGGTGGTAAAGCTTCAACAGTATCAACATCACAAATTGTGTCCGAAATTGAAATACCTTCAATGCCGATAACACAAGCAATATTACCAGCTTCAGACATATTGGTATCAATTTTATCAAGTCCTAGGAAACCTTGTAAATTGGCAATTTTGGCTTTACGTTCACTGCCATCTACGCCCACAATAACCACTTGTTGGTTTTTCTTAATCGTGCCACGAGTAATGCGGCCAATACCAATGGCGCCAACAAACGATGAATAATCCAGTGCGGTAATTTGCATTTGTAATGGTGCTTTTACATCTACTTCTGGCGCTTTTACTTTATTAACAATGGTTTCGAACATTGGGGTCATGTCACCTGAGCGCGCATCATCTTCAAGTGAAGCATAGCCATTAATACTTGAGGCATAAATCACTGGGAAATCTAACTGCTCATCAGTAGCACCTAGCTGATCAAATAATTCAAAGACTTGGTCAATTACCCAATCAGGGCGGGCAGCGTCTTTATCAATCTTGTTAATAACAACAATAGGGTTCAAGCCCTGATCAAAAGCTTTCTTAGTCACAAAACGAGTTTGTGGCATTGGCCCTTCTTGTGCATCGACCAATAGTAACACGGAATCTACCATAGAAAGTACACGCTCTACTTCACCGCCAAAATCGGCGTGTCCTGGTGTGTCTACAATGTTGATATGATAGTCATTCCACTTAATTGCTGTGTTTTTAGAACTAATAGTAATACCACGCTCTTTTTCAAGATCATTTGAATCCATCATACGATCAGTCGACTCAAAACGTTCATCAAGGGTTTGAGACTGTTCAAGCAGTTTATCAACTAAGGTAGTCTTGCCGTGGTCAACATGCGCAATAATCGCGATATTTCTAAGTTTAGTATTCATGCCTGATAAGGGATTACAAAAAAGACACTATTATCCCCTAACTCTCTTATAATATTAGAATTTATTAATGTAAATTAATTCTATTCTTATGGCTAAAAATAGCAGTTCTGGTCGCTGGATGAGCGAGCACTTAAGCGACGAGTTTGTCAAAAAATCTCAAAAAGAAGGTTATCGTTCTCGCGCCGTTTACAAACTCACTGAGGTGATTGATAAAGATAAATTTATCAAGCCAGGTTCTCGCGTACTTGATTTAGGTGCTGCACCAGGCGGGTGGAGCCAAGTCGCTATTAAATTAACAGGGAAATCTGGCCAAGTCATTGCCAGTGATATTCTTGATATTGAACCCATTGATGGAGTAGATTTTTTATGCGGAGACTTTACTGAGGAAGCGGTTTATAAGGAATTATTAACATTAACTGGTGGGTATAAAATGGATGTTGTACTATCAGACATGGCGCCCAACATGAGTGGCCAACTGTCAGTCGACATTCCTAAATCTATGTATCTGTGTGAATTAGCCTTAGATATGGCCATTAAAACACTCGCACCCAAAGGCTACTTTTTTATCAAAGTTTTTCAAGGGGATGGGTTTGATGGGTTTGTTAAAGCCTGCCGAAAGGCATTTGTTAAGGTCACCATTCGAAAGCCTAAAGCATCCAGAGCACGCTCTAAAGAAGTTTATTTACTGGCGTATGGTTTAAAATAACACCCCATGAAAGATTTTGACGATATCCGCACCTTATTAGACGCTGACTTAGTGCAAACTGACAAAGTACTGATTGGGCGCCTCAGTTCCAATGTAGCACTTATTAATCAAATGAGCGGTTATATTATTGGCGCTGGCGGTAAGCGCTTGCGCCCACTGTTATTGCTACTCTGTGCTAGGGCAATGGGTTATAAGGGAGAGCACCATCATCAAATGGCGGTGGTAATCGAATTAATTCACACAGCCACACTACTACATGATGATATTGTCGATGAATCTTCAACACGTCGTGGTAAAGACACTGCAAATGAAGTCTGGGGCAATGCTGCCAGCGTCCTGGTGGGAGATTTTTTGTATTCTCGCGCCTTTGAGATGATGGTCGAACTCGATTCAATGCGCATCATGCAAATACTCTCGAAAACCACCAATAGCATTGCTGAAGGTGAAGTCTTACAGTTACTCAATTGTCAAAATACTCAACTAACAGAAGCGCAATACTTTGAGGTCATTGAACGCAAAACCGCCTGTCTTTTCCAAGCAGCCACGCAAATTGGCGCTATCTTAACTGATGCCAACAAACAACATGAATTGGCACTCAAAGATTACGGGTTGCACTTGGGTAATGCCTTTCAAATTATTGACGATGTACTTGATTATGAATCAGACTTTGAAGCCATGGGTAAAGAGGTTGGCGATGATCTTGCAGAAGGGAAGACCACACTACCCATGATTTATGCACTGAAAAATACTTCAGGTGAAGCACGTGCATTACTCATCAATGCCATTAAAAACGCAGACAACACAAACATTAACCAAGTGATTGAAATTCTATCCTCGGTCAATGCTTTTGATTACACTCGCCAAAGAGCACAGGAATCTGCCAATCTGGCCAAACAATCATTAAATTCTATTCCAAATTCAGACTTTAAAACAGCACTTATCTTGTTGTGCGACCTTTCTTTACAACGTAAATCGTAGTGTTAAGCGACACGCTTAAAGCTCAAATCCGCCAATCTTTTGAGGCTGCTAAAAATAGCATGCCTGATTTTAAAATTAGACAAGCACAAAACAAAATGATTGCTGAATTATCAAAAACTTTAGCTGGTGAATATCCTGACAGAAAGCCCATCCTATGTGTTGAAGCACCCACTGGAACTGGAAAAACCATGGCTTATTTACTCAGTGCCATCCCGATTTCCAAGGCCAATAAAAAGAAATTGATTGTCTCTAGTGCGAATGTCGCCCTTCAAGAACAGCTACTCAACAAAGACATGCCTGAGGTGCAAAAATACTGCACAGTTGATTTTGAATATGCATTGGTTAAAGGCCGGTCTCGTTATGTTTGTGTGCGCAATTTGATCAGCTTGGTCGAAGACAATGCCAATGAAAACAAACTGTTTGATGATGCTTTGTTGTGGGATGCACCACCTGGTAAATATCAACTCGATCAACTGGGTGAAATGCTTGAGGATTATTCAGCTAAAAAATGGAATGGTGAAATAGACGACTTAGAGCAAAACCCAGATGGCTCTTTGTGGTCAAAAATCGCCTGTAATCGTTTTACTTGTACAGCAAAAAACTGTGAATTTTATAATGACTGTGCTTTTTTCAAAGCCCGAAAAAAAATCACTAAAGCCGATGTTATTGTTGCTAATCACGATTTGATTTTGGCAGATTTAAGCACGGGAAATACGGTATTGCCTAATGTGGACGAATCAATTTATATCTTTGACGAAGCGCACCATCTCAATCAAAAAGCACTGTCTCATTTTTCACTCAGTGCTGGTACCGAATTTATTAAAACCAGCCTGCGCCAAACCCAAGGCGTGAGTGAACAAGTTTGTAAACTCACACAATCTGACCTACCTGATAATAACATTAAAGCGGTGGATGATTATTTATCCGATTTAACTGAGTTGCTTAAAATCCTAACCTTTGATGAAGAAATTCACTTGTTTGACCAAGGGATTGTAGATGCACCGATTCAAGCAATTTGTCAAAACTTAACCACTGTCATTGGCAACACGCACACCCAATTTGAACACTTAAAAGAATCGTGGTCAGATTATCTAAAAATTAAGATAGTGGAAAAAACCATTGCCGATCCACTTAATAACGCCTTAGGTGAATGTGAACAGCATTTGTCTTCTATCTTGTTGTTGCTTTCCTCATTTTTACAAGCAGATGAAACTGGACAAGCGCCGCATTCTCGATGGATAGAAAAAACCACTTCAGCCAATAAGAAAACCAACTATATCATCAATAGTGCACAAATTGATATTTCTAATAATTTAGACCAGCTTATTTGGTCTAAGGTTGCTGGAGCAGTACTGACTTCAGCCACACTGACATCATTAGGTAGCTTTGCACGACTCAATCAGCAGTTAGGCCTAGAAAAATCTGAAAATCAATACTTGCGCCTACCTTCGCCTTTTAGTTTAGATAAGGTTGACTTTATTGTGGCAAATTTTAAAAATAACCCAACTCAGGCGTATGAACACACCCAAGAGGTGGCTGCGCAACTTTTAGAGCGCATCAACATTAACGATGGCTCTCTGGTGTTATTTGCTTCGAATAAACAGATGCAAATGGTGGCTGATTTGATCGAGAAAAAACTGGGTTGTGACTTATTTGTTCAGGGGGAATTTTCCAAAAAAGGCATTCTTAAAAAACACAAAAATTTGCGTAAACAAAGTAAAGGCAGTGTGATTTTTGGACTCGACAGTTTTGCCGAGGGTGTCGATCTAAAAGGTGACAAC
>JAUWPG010000027.1 GCA_030611725.1 Gammaproteobacteria bacterium | reverse complement strand
TATGGAAAAGGAAGAATTGAAAGAATGAATACTGAAATTCAAAAAAGGAAAGAAATAGCGATTGTCAGAGGAGCATCAGTTGTTGAAATAACAATAGAATTTTTGAACGAGGTGGCAAGATCAGTTCATAAGAATACACCTCAAGAACAGTCTGAGAATGAAAGATCAAACTCTCCATCAGTCATAGGTGATTGGTCTCAAGGAACGTACGAAGAGCGTCATATAGCAAATCGGTATAAAAAGAATAAAACTAACAAAAAATCTTCATCTGATGACGACAAGTCAGACAATGATTCTGATGATTAAAGAGTCTCTCTAACTGTCCAAATCCTCTCTGATATAAGCACGAGATACTCTATATATAACCAGTATTAATCTTGGGGTCCCCCAGTAGGGTGAATTTCGTGCACTTTCGTACAATAATAGATGATTTGTGCATATAATTACAGTGCACAAAATATGAAATATTGATTAATGGAAAATCTAGAAAACTCAGATACAGAAGGCTTTAAAAGAGCACAAACTAAATATGCGCTCGTAGCTCAGCTGGATAGAGTGTCGGCCTCCGAAGCCGAATGTCGGGTGTTCGAATCACCTCGAGCGCACCACTTTTTTTAAACATGATCTACCCAGCTATTGACCCAGTTTTATTTGATTTTGGCTTTGTCCAAATCTATTGGTACGGGTTGATGTATTTATTGGCATTTTTATCAGCCTATCTATTAGCTAATTACCGCGCTAAACAACTTAACAATTGGAATAGTCAACAAATTGAAGATTTGATCTTTTATGGCGCGGTTGGCGTAGTCATTGGTGGGCGGTTGGGTTATATGTTGTTTTATAACCTTGGCAATTTTTTGTCTGACCCTCTATCCATCTTTGCCATTCAGGGTGGCGGCATGTCATTCCATGGTGGTTTCTTGGGTGTATTAATTGCGATGGTAGTGTTTAATCGTAAATACAAGCATGGCTTGTTTGATACGCTGGATTTTGTTGTGCCACTTGTACCCTTAGGGTTGTTTTTTGGGCGAGTAGGTAATTTTATCAATGGTGAGTTATGGGGCAAGGTAACCACCAGCCCAATGGGTATGTATATTCAAGAGCAGGGTGTAAGTCGCTACCCATCACAATTGTATGAGGCGTTTTTAGAAGGCTTAGTGCTGTTTATTGTTCTTTGGCTGTATAGTAATAAGCCACGACCAGTAATGTCAACTTCTGCCTTATTTTTAATTTTATATGGCTTGTTTAGATTTATAATTGAGTTCGTTCGAGTGCCGGATGTGCAGCTGGGCTACTTGGCATTTAACTGGTTGACCATGGGGCAATTATTAAGCCTACCAATGATAATACTGGGTATTTACCTACTTTATAAAGCAAATAGACAACAAGCATGAAAGCATACATAGACATTGGTAAACGAATCCTAGATGAAGGTGTTTGGCTTGAAAATGCACGCACCGGGCAAAAAACCCTGACTATTATTGGTGCCACTTTTGAGCACGATCTAAGTGATGGAGCTGTGCCAGTGGTTACCACTAAAAAGCTCTTTTGGAAATCTGCTATTGCTGAAATGCTTGGCTATATTCGCGGTTATGATTCTGCCGCACAGTTTAGAGAGTTGGGTTGCAATACTTGGAATGCTAACGCTAATGACAACCAAGCTTGGCTTGATAATCCACACCGCAAAGGTGAGGATGATATGGGTATGTGTTATGGTGTAATAGGGCGTGCTTTCCCCGGTGTTGAAGATGATGAGCCATTCGATCAATATCAAAAGATTGTGACCGATTTATCAAAGGGAATTGATGACCGCCGTGAAATCATGACCTTTAATCACCCCAACCTGATTCATCGCGCTTGCTTGCCGGCGTGCATGCATACCCATCATTTTAATTTACTTGGCGATGATTTGTATTTAGAGAGTTATCAGCGTAGTAGTGATTATGCGCTAGGTCAGCCGTTTAATCACTTTCAAGTGGCATTTTTATTGATGATTACTGCGCAGATTACTGGTAAAAAAGCCAAAAAAATGCGCCATCATTTGTCTAATGTGCATTTGTATGAAAACCAAGTAGAGATCTTTAAAAACGAACAAGTCGATCGTCAGCCATTGCCGTTGCCAAGCCTTAAGATAAATCCTGAAATTAAAACTCTGAAAGACTTAGAAACCTGGGTAACCATGGATGATTTTGAGTTGGTTGGCTATGAACATCATGACCCTGTTAAATATCCATTTACGGTGTAACCCATGAGCTTACCTAACTGTCCAAAATGTAATTCTGAGTATGTGTACAAGGATGGCAATCTTCTGATGTGTCCGGAATGTGCTTATGAATTCTCAGCAGATGAGTTGAATGAGCAGGAAGAGCTAGTAAAGGATGCTAATGGAAATATATTGGCCGATGGTGATACGGTAACAGTTACCAAAGATCTTAAGATTAAAGGCACATCCTTTGTTGTTAAAGTCGGCACCAAAGTTAAGAATATTCGCCTATCTGATGGTGATCACAACATTGACTGCAAAATCCCTGGCCATGGCGCCATGAAGCTCAAATCTGAGTTTGTAAAGAAAGTGTAATTATTTTTTATTTATAAAGTCCCTGCAGGTTGTTTTTACAATCTTGCAGTTGAAATCAATGATGATGATTTTGGTACGCTCTGTTTATTTAAATAGAGGTTATTTACGAGGCTGTATTGATGCCAATATTATGTACCCAGGTATGGAAGATGCCACGACTTTTGATTACAGCGTTATTAAGAAGACGGGTAAAAATGAATATGATATTAATGCTTGTAGGACTCATAAGTAGCGTTATAAAAATTGAAATAAATTCAGTATTCGCTTTAAGAACTTTGATTACAGAATAGATGGTGTAGTCAAGCAAGCACTTGGTGTCGAGAAGACCGGAAGTCTATAAATATTTTTAATTATTAGTTTGGATAAAAAAAATGAAAGAAGAAATAGGAATTACAAGCATCAAAATGCCATTTTGGAATATGGTTTGGTTTATCATCAAGTGGACGCTAGCCTCTATTGTGGCTTTGTTTATTTTGGCAATGTTATTCATTGCAATTGGCATGGTGATAACAATGATTACAGGTGAGAGTCTAAATATTGATACGACAATGAATCAATTTTCATCACATTTTCATAGTTATAAATTTTCGAAATAACCTCTTAGGAGTGTTTATTTCCAGATATCAACCGTAACACCTTGCTCTCTTAATTTATCAGATTTTTCTTCAAGATAGCGCTGGAAGTTAGGTTGATGTTTGTAAGCACCTGAGAGCACATAAGTCATAATGCCGTGGAAGTGGTAAGCTTTAAAGAAGGCATCTTTTCGAATAACTTCCTGGCCATTTTTATCAAAAAATACAATAGCAGGTTTGTAGTTGAGATTTAACTCGTCATACCAGTCTTTTGCCGTAATACGCCTACCATCTGGAGTAATGAGTTTTTCATCTGATAGAGCGTTGAATTGTACGACTTGCATAGATTTTAATAAGTCTTTGGTTTGTTCTAGCCGCATCAATGTTTGATGGAAAGTGTCACACTCTGTACAGTTAGGCTCTTCAAAAAATACCGCCAAATTCTCACGTGCTGGAAACCTTTCACTGCGTGTTAAGAGGTGTGGGGCAGGATCGAACAAGTTGCTAGCATTAAGCTTACCTACTATGTCTTTTTTAAAAGAATTGCTATAACGCGCATAGGTTTGCTTGAGGTATTGTTTTGATGAAACATAATCAAGCATTGAATCTAGTTTATCAATGGATTGGTAGCCGTTTACTCTCAACACAATATCACCTTTAGCACTTAAGAAGATAATGGTTGGTGTAAATTGTACTTTCATGAAGGCGGAAAATTCTTTTTCTGTAAATTCTCTGCCTTTCCAATCAGTAATATCTCGATCACCCCACATATTGGTTTCGATGACATCAAAGTTCTTTTTTAGTTTGGCTACTAGATCTTTATCGTAAAAATTGTCTTCCACCAGTTTGGCACAATAAGGACAGCCATTTTGATGAAAGTAAATCATTACATGGCGATTTTCATCAGTGGCATCTTCCAAATCTTCAGAAAAATCCATAAAGGTAGTTTTAAACCAATCAGGGAGCACTTCAACGTATTTTCCGCCTAAAAACTCCCCTTGTTTAACAGGTTCTTCAGCAATAGACGGCTGGAATAATAAAGAAAATATCAGAAATAAAAGTCGCATACCTCTCCCTAGATGAGTATGTTAATAGATTCTAATTGTAATACTAAAGTTAGCTTAATGCAAGATTAAGTTTTTTTTAAACCGCATCAACGCTGTCAATGCCTTTTTGTGGGACGAATAATCCACAACCAAGTAAGCGATGATTGCCAATGCCGTGCTCTTGTAGTTTGAAAGATTCTGCTTTACGTAGATCAGCCACCATAAGAGATCGCGTATGAATAATGCCATCAGGTGTGGTGATTTCCCTTTCTAAACCTGCCATCATCTTTTTAGGTTGAATACCCAGTGCTTTTAATTGATCAAAGGAGATTTTTAAAAATTCATTTTCATCTAGTTGTGAATCACAAGCCACATATTTGGCAAACACGATTTGCATGTCACTCATAAGCTTTGGCTCTAATGCTTTTACGATTTTGATTTGATATTCGCCCAAATCGAGTATTTTTCCTGTTAATGACTGGATGTCATTCAGCCTTTCTTTAGGAATGCGTATGCTTAGTTTTGAGCGCTTAGAGGGGTAATAAAAGCCAGATTCGTGGTCTTGCTCCCAGCCATTACCATCAGCCACACTAATATCATGAATACCCGCGTTTACTTCGGCCAACCAAGGGAACTCACCAAGCAGTGCTTGCGAAAGTAAATAAGCATGATCAATCGGCAAAACTTTAGAATGAATATTGAACACAGCATCTTGCACATCATCAGGAAGCGTAAAATGTTCTTCTTTAATATCTTCTTGCCAAAACATGAGGATTATGAGTCTAAATTTATAATAGCGCTAATTATAAACGCATTAAACATATTAAAACCCAATACAAGTAATGGATAAATTACAACAAAAAATTAATCATCATTTTAAAGATGTTACTTTGTTAAAGCAGGCACTGACACACCGCAGTGTGGGCAGGAGCAATAATGAGCGATTAGAATTTTTGGGTGATAGTGTATTGGGTGTCGTGATTTCTCGAGAGCTTTACAAGCGTTTTGATCATGTTGATGAAGGCAAATTATCTCGTTTAAGGTCGCATTTAGTTAGAGGGAAAACCTTGGCGCAATTAGCCATTAAGCTTGAATTGTCTGATATTTTGATTTTAGGTTCTGGCGAATTAAAAAGTGGTGGTTATCGACGCGAATCTATCCAAGCTGATGCAGTAGAAGCAGTGTTTGGTGCAGTATTTTTAGACGCAGGTTTTGAAACAATCAATACTGTAATCCTAGATTTGTACCAAGAATTATTGGACGAGATTAACCCTAACGATTCACTTAAAGATCCAAAAACTCAGTTACAAGAATACTTACAAAAACGTGGCAACACCTTGCCGAGTTACGAGTTGGTAAAAACAGTTGGCAAGGACCATAACGCAGTGTTTAGTGTGAACTGTGTTTTAACAGATCAAAATATGCAGACTGAACAAGCAGCCAAAAGCATTAAAAGAGCTGAGCAATCTTGCGCTCAAATTTTATTAAATAAATTAATTACCTTATGAATTTTCAGTCAGGATTTATTGCAGTTATTGGACGCCCTAATGTGGGCAAATCGACCTTGGTTAATGAGCTGATTGGGCAAAAGCTATCTATTACCTCACACCGTCCACAAACCACACGTCATCGTATTCATGCGATTGACACTCGTGATAATTATCAAATGGTGTTTGTAGATACGCCTGGTATTCATATGGGTAATAAGAAAGCCATTAACTCTTATATGAATCGAGCAGCCAGCTCAAGTATTAAAGATGTAGACATGATTCTTTGGCTGGTAGAGTCAGGTAAATGGACCAAAGAAGATGCACGAGTATTAGAGCATGTGTCACAAGTTGACGTGCCAGTTATACTATGTGTGAATAAAATTGATAAACTTAAAATAGCACAGGATGTGCTGCCTTTTTTAGAAAAATTAGGTCAAAAATATCAGCCGACAGATTTGTTTCCGCTTTCAGCATTTAAAAAGCGTGATATCGAGGCATTACGCAAACTGATTCTTAAACATCTGCCAGAGCAGGAAATGATTTTTGATCCAGATTTTATTACTGACCGGTCTGAAAAATTTATTGTGGCAGAATTTATTCGTGAGAAGTTAATGCGTCATTTAGAAGATGAACTACCTTATGATTTAACTGTTGAAATTGAACAATACGAACTCGATGGCAATATGCAAAGGATCTCTGCTAGAATTTTGGTTGATAAAGCTTCTCAAAAAAATATCGTGATTGGTAGCAAGGGTGAAATGTTAAAACTTATTGGTACAGAGGCTCGAAAAAGTATTGAAGG
This sequence comes from Gammaproteobacteria bacterium, assembly GCA_030611725.1. GTDB lineage: Bacteria > Pseudomonadota > Gammaproteobacteria > PS1 > Pseudothioglobaceae > Thioglobus_C. The sequence goes on along the minus strand of JAUWPG010000027.1, from coordinate 9,565 downwards.
ATTTTTAGACAGGAAAGTATTCCTTAAATTATGGGTTAAGGTTTCAACCGGCTGGTCAGATGATAAGCGTGCTTTGATTTCATTGGGCTATGATTAATTAATACTAATGAATGCCTTTATCGCCTTCTAAAAATGTTGTGAATTTTAATTTAGAAAAAATATATGGGAATGGGCGATCATGACAAAAGTGGATCTAACCCCAGCTTTTTTAATACATCGAAGAGCCTTTAAAGACACCTCTTTATTGCTAGATTTCCTCACCCTCGATCACGGTAAAATTAGATTAGTTGGCCGAGGTTTGCGTAACTCTAAAACACAAATCCAAGTGTTTCAACATCTAAAAATTTCTTATAGCGGCAAGGGAGATTTAAAAGGTTTAAATAATTGGGAAGCTGATGACACCCCTAGACAGCTCAAAGGTGATAGCCTTATTTTAGGTATGTATGTAAATGAACTTATCTCAAGACTTTTGCATGAGCAAGATCCCCACTTTGAACTGTTTGAAATTTATAAAAATTTTATTGAAAGCTTAGCAACGATTGACACCTTATCTAGTCGTTGGTTACTGCGATTATTTGAGCATAACTTATTGCAAGAATTAGGTTATGGTGTAAATTTATCAGAAGACATAGTAGGTGAAAAAATTGATTTAACTGCTAAGTATGAATATCAACATCAAGACGGATTCGTTAGAAGTGTTACAGGTAAAATATTGGGAAAATCAATTAACCAATTGTTGATTGATGATATTGATAACATGCCAGATACGCAACAACTTAAGGTGTGTAGAGATTTAAATCGTATGCGATTAAAGCCTTTATTAGGCGATAAACCCTTACAAAGTCGATCATTATTTTTTAGCAAATAACACATTATGAGTATTTATTTAGGCGTTAACATTGACCACATTGCCACCCTTAGACAGGCGCGCGGTACTGACTATCCTTCCCCAATTGAAGGGGCTTTATTGTGTGAACAATCCGGTGCTGACAGTATTACCTTGCATTTACGTGAAGACAGGCGCCATATTCAAGATAGTGATGTAGAGATATTACGAGACCAGCTCACCACGAAGATGAATCTAGAAATGGCAGCCACAGATGAGATGGTGGCGATTGCTGGCAAAATTAAACCACAAGACTGCTGTTTGGTGCCAGAAAAACGTGAAGAACTTACCACTGAAGGTGGGTTAGATGTTGTCTTACAAATACCGAGAATGACCGATGTTTGCGCACAATTAGCTGAATCAAAAGTGACTGTGTCTCTTTTTATTGATGCACAAAAAGACCAGATTGATGCTGCTAAGCAGTGTGGTGCACCTGTAATTGAGTTACATACTGGGCATTATGCCGATACTACCGGTAATGATCAACAAGTAGAATTTGAGCGTATTAAAGCCATGGCAACTTATGCACATTCAATTGGTTTGCAAGTTAATGCTGGCCACGGTTTAACCATGAAAAACACCATGAAAATTGCCAAACTGCCCGAAATTGTTGAGCTAAATATTGGTCATTCAATTATTGCCAGAGCGGTGTTTATTGGCCTTGAGGCAGCGACTCGTGAGATGAAAGACTTGATAATGGCAGCCAGTACAATGCCTCGCAAGGAAGCATAAAGGCATGATCTACGGCGTGGGTACAGATATTATCAACATTGAACGTGTTGAACACATACTTGCTAAGAATAAAGAAGGCTTTGTTAGACGCGTACTTTCTGAGCATGAACAAGCTTTATTTGCCAACAAGGGAGACAGTGCCTCATATTGTGCAAAGCGTTTTGCTGCAAAAGAAGCTTTTGCCAAAGCACTTGGAACGGGTATTGGTAAGATTGTTAGCTTTCAAGATCTAACTGTACGCAACAATGACAATGGTAAGCCATATTTTATTCCCAGTGAAAAGTTACGTTTATATCTAGTGGCTAAAAATATTAAACACGCGCACTTGAGCTTGTCTGATGAAAAATACAATGCAGTTGCATTTGTGGTGTTGGAATCAAGTGTTGATAATCAAAACGAAATAACTGAGTACAATACAACGTTTTAAAGTTAGTTAATATACTGACCGTATCCCGCTTTATTTGCCTCACGTTTAGTGCCTATACAACCATATCTTAAAGCGGTTTGGTAACCAGATATTGCAAATGGATTTTGCTCAAGAATAGCGATTGGTGTTTTGTTCATGTCGAATCGTTTAAGACCCTTGTTCATCAGTCTCACACCAGTATGACTTAATCCTGCACAATTTTCATTGTAGTATTTAATAGCACCAACCACTACCAACATCTCATTGGGAGATAAGGCTTTTGCATTTAATGCTGTTGTTAATAAGACAATTGTCAGTATTTTGTTCATGGTACATATTATATCTTATTCTATATTATAATTTTATAATATAGAATTGATCCAATGCTAATTTGTGTAGTGGCAAAGATAATTAACACTCACATCGTCTTCTAATTTATAAACTTTAGTGAATGGATTATAAGTCATGCCAATCATGTTTTTTAGGGTTAGTCCTGAAGATCTGGCCCATTCTTCCATTTCAGCAGGTTGGATGAATTTATCCCAGTCATGTGTGCCTTGTGGTAAGAGTTTAAGTACGTATTCAGCACCAACAATGGCAAATAAATATGATTTTGGATTGCGATTGATGGTTGAAAAATAAACTTGACCACCAGGCTTAACCAACTTAGCACACGCCTTAATAATTGAGCTTGGGTCAGGTACATGTTCAAGCATTTCTAAGCAAGTAACCACATCAAATTTACCTTCGTGTTGTTCAGCAAATTCTTCTACTGGAATTTTGTGGTAATCTACCTCTAGGCCAGATTCAAGTAAATGAAGTTTAGCCACTTCAAGGCCAGCCTCTGCCATGTCAATACCGGTTACTTTAGCGCCTTCAGCCGCCATAGATTCACTTAAGATACCACCACCACAACCAACATCTAAGATATTCTTATCTTTTAAAGTATCACCACAATGTTTTTTGATATAGTTTAGACGAAGAGGGTTGATGTCATGCAAGGGCTTAAACTCAGAGTTTTTATCCCACCAGCGCGCAGCAAGCTGGGCAAATTTATCAACTTCATCAAAATCTACATTATTAGTCATCATAGTGCTTGTACAGTCTCCAGTACTTCATCAGCATGACCACCAACCCTAACTTTATCCCAGTGTTTAAGGATATTACCATCGGTATCAATTAAAAAAGTTGAGCGAACAATGCCCATATATTTCTTTCCATAATTCATCTTTTCTTGAATAACACCAAAGGCATTACACAGAGTTTCTTCTGGGTCTGAGATAAGCTCAAAAGGAAAGCCTTGCTTTCCTTTGAAATTTTCGTGTGACTTTAGGCTGTCACGACTTACCCCGTAAATAATCGTATTAGCTTTTAAAAATGCTTGATGATTATCTGAAAAATCTAGACCTTCAGTAGTGCAGCCTGAAGTTGCATCCTTTGGGTAGAAATATAAAACAATATTTCGACCTTGCGTGTCTGGAATGTTTACTTTTAAATCGCTGGTAGCTGCACAGGTAATTGGTTGAACTTTATTCATTGCTTGTATAATGGCTTGTTTAAAACGCTCATTTTATCACTTAGATGAATAATATCCGTAATTTTTCTATTATTGCTCATATTGACCATGGTAAATCTACCATTGCAGATCGCTTTATTCAGTTTTGTGGTGGCTTAAGTGATCGTGAGATGTCAGCCCAAGTACTCGATTCGATGGACATTGAAAAAGAGCGTGGTATCACCATTAAATCACAAAGCGTTACCTTGGACTATCATGCAAAAAACGGTGAAACCTATCAACTAAACTTTATTGACACACCAGGCCATGTGGACTTTTCATATGAAGTATCGCGTTCACTTTCTGCTTGTGAAGGGGCCTTGCTTATTGTTGATGCCTCTCAAGGTGTTGAAGCGCAAACGGTGGCTAATTGTTACACCGCACTTGATCAAGGATTAGAAGTAGTCTCTGTTTTGAATAAAATTGATTTACCGGCAGCAGATCCAGATCGTGTGGTTGATGAAATTGAAGACATAATTGGTGTAGAAGCGCATGATGCAGTACACGCCAGTGCAAAATCTGGCATTGGCATCGAAGATATTCTTGAGCAAATTGTTGAAAAAATCCCTGCACCTAAGGGGGAAATTGATGCGCCCATTAAAGCGCTGATTATTGATTCTTGGTTTGATAATTATTTAGGCGTGGTATCACTAATTCGTATGATCGACGGTGAGATTAAAGCCAAAACTAAAATTAAGATCTTCTCAAATGGTAATGAACATTTTGTGGACGAGGTTGGCGTATTCACACCAAAACGCACCAAAACTGAAAGTTTAAAAGCGGGCGAGGTTGGCTTTCTAATTGCCAATATTAAAAATATTGATGGCGCACCTGTTGGTGATACTATTACCAGTGCTAAAAACCCAGTGACTGAAGCTTTAGAAGGATTTAAGCCAGTACAACCAAGAGTGTTTGCAGGTTTATTTCCAATTTCAGGCGAGGATTATGAAAAATTCCGTGATGCCTTAGCAAAGCTTCGTCTGAATGATGCAGCGCTGCAATATGAGCCTGAAAATTCTGATGCCTTAGGTTTTGGTTTTCGTATTGGTTTCTTAGGTTTGTTACACATGGAGATTGTACAAGAACGCCTAGAACGTGAATATGATTTAGATTTAATCACGACGGCGCCAACGGTGATTTATGAAATTCTTGATACTAAAGGCAATCTTCACTATGTAGACAGCCCTTCAAAAATGCCGTCAAATCAATCTATTGCCGAATTTAGAGAGCCCATTATTACTGCCAATATTTTAGTAACCGATGAATTTGTCGGTGCGGTAATTAGTCTATGTGTCGACAAACGTGGCATGCAAAAAAGCCTTACTTACATGGGTAGACAAGTGCAACTGGTGTATGAATTACCACTGAATGAAGTGGTGCTTGATTTCTTTGATCGACTCAAGTCAGTTTCTCGTGGCTTTGCTTCCATGGATTATAAGTTTGAGCGCTATCAGGAGTCTGACTTGATTCGCTTAGACATTATGATCAATCAAGAGCCAGTCGATGCCTTAGCACTGATTATTCATCGAGATGATTCTGTACGTAAGGGTAGAGAGATTGCTGAGAAAATGAAAGAGTTGATTCCACGTCAAATGTTTGATGTTGCGATCCAAGCTTGTATTGGTGTTAAGATTATTTCGCGCACTAATGTCAAAGCGCTTAGAAAGAATGTGACCGCCAAGTGTTATGGTGGTGATGTCTCACGTAAGCGTAAATTGCTCGACAAGCAGAAAAAAGGTAAAAAACGTATGCGTAGTGTAGGAAGGGTAGACATCCCGCAAGAGGCATTCTTAGCTGTCCTGCACATCGATTAACAAAGGCATTTACTTGTTAGTATGCTTTATAAAGAAAGCATCAAAAAAAATCGTTTATTGTCTATAAACTCTTTTTATCATTGCTCTCTGAACAATAATCACCACCTTAGGGTGTAATGTATTCCTATTTAAGACAGCAGACGTTCTAATACAAATTTAGAGCCGAAATAAGCCAATACCAAAATTGAAAAACCAACTTGTATAGCTGTAATGGCTTGCTTACCGCGCCAGCCAAATATTTTCCTGCCAAAGATAAGTGTGGCAAAAATAACCCAAGCTATCAAAGAAAGCACAGTTTTGTGAATTAAATGCTGGGCAAAGAAATCATCAATAAACATGAAGCCAGTAATGAGTGATAAAGTTAGCAAATAAAAGCCAATTCTAAGGCTTTGAAATAACAATCTTTCCATGGTTTGTAGTGGTGGCAGTTTATTGATAAAGCCATTAATTTTTCGGGCATGTAAATGCTGTTCTTGTATCTTTAAGAGTATAGATTGACATACGGCAAGCGCAAGTAAGGCATAAGCAGTAATGGATAAAAATACATGTGAAGCTAAATCAAGGCTCATATGGGTCGCTTCTTTTCCGGTTGCATCTGGAAAGATGATACTAAAAATTAAAGTAATTGCTGCCAGTGGGTAAACCAAAATACCCAAAGCATGGACTGGTTTTGAGATTGAGGATAAGAACAACAAAATGGCAATTAGCCAAGCAACAAAAGAAGCACTATTGGCCAATCCAAACACAATGCCTTCATTGCTCCAAAAATCAGTAAAGTTAAGTGCTTGAGTAATAATGGCCAAACTAATGAGAAGTGAAGTGGTTTGTTGGTGTTGATGCTGTATTTCATCTTTGGTGAAATAACGCGCTAATAGTAGCGCTGCAGCTAAATAAGAAACAATGGCAAGATAAGATAAAAGCATCAGTAGCTATGATTAATACAAAAACACTATAATACGATACTTTAGTCATATTTATTTAAAAAATGTTTGATAATTTAACCGATCGCCTCTCCAGCAGTTTTAAAGTTTTACAGGGTAAGCATAAATTATCTGAAGCGAATATCAAACAAGCTATTCGTGAAGTGCGTCGTGCGTTGCTAGAGGCAGATGTTGCGCTCGATGTTATTAAGGTATTTCTTGAAAGCGTTCAAACAAAAGCACTCGGCCTTAAAGTTGACGAGGGTTTAAATCCCTCGCAAGCCTTTATTAAATTAGTTGAAACTGAGCTAACTCAGATTATTGGCGGTGAGAATGAAACCCTAGATTTAAGAACCCAGCCTCCAGCAGTAGTAATGGTAGCAGGTTTGCAAGGTGCTGGTAAAACCACGTCGATTGCCAAATTAGCACGCTATTTAAAAGAACGTGAGAATAAAAAAGTATTGGTGGTGAGTGCTGATGTCTATCGTCCAGCAGCCATTAAGCAGTTAGAAGTATTGGCAAAACAAGTTGAGGTAGATTTTTTCCCATCAACGATTAACGACAAGCCAGAAAAAATAGTCGCCGCTGCTAAAAAGCATGCACAAAAAAACTTTCATGATGTTTTATTGGTAGATACCGCTGGTCGTTTACATGTTGACGAGCAAATGATGGCTGAAATCAAAGCCCTACAAAAAACAGTCAATCCAATTGAAACGCTGTTTGTAGTAGATTCGATGACAGGGCAAGATGCAGCCCATACAGCCAAAGCCTTTGCTGATGCATTGCCACTTACAGGCGTCATTCTCACCAAAACCGATGGTGATGCCAGAGGTGGTGCAGCACTTTCTGTACGCTATATTACTGGTAAGCCGATTAAGTTTTTAGGGGTTGGTGAGAAGGTTGACGCATTAGAACCGTTCCATCCTGATCGTGTGGTTTCACGCTTACTTGGTATGGGTGATGTGCTGTCTTTGGTAGAAGAGATATCTCGCAAGGTTGACCATAAAAAGGCAGAAAAATCCGCTAAGAAAATGGCCAAAGGTCAGTTTGATTTAGGCGATATGCGTGATCAATTATTACAAATGGAACAAATGGGTGGTATGGAGGCTTTAATGGATAAATTACCTGGTATGGGGCAAATTCCACAAAGCGCTAAAAATCAAATGATAGGTGGCACTGACACCAAAAGAATGGTCGCGATTATTAATTCAATGACACCAAAAGAACGCTCACACATCAAACTCATTAAAGGTTCTCGAAAAAATCGTATTGCCAGAGGTTCTGGCACTAGCCCTCAAGCGGTGAATAAGTTGCTTAAGCAATTTGAAAAAATGCAAAAGCAAATGAAAAAAATGGGTGGCGGAAAAATGCAAAAAATGATGGCTAAAATGCAACAAGCGCAAGAGGGCGGTCAAGCACCATCAGGTATGCCAGATTTATCTAAGATGAAATTACCCGGAATGGGTGGTGGTAATAAATTTCCGTTTTAGTTTTTAATTTTTCTAAACCATTAAACCCTCTTCAAAAATCAAAGATTTTTTCCTTGGGGCTTGATACTTTTTCTGATGAGCAGAAAAAGTATCCAAAAAGAGCTCACCCCTAAAAACAATCTTAATACTGGGTTGACTTGCAAGCTTAAGGACTTCCAGTTTAAACTCTTTGGTATAGACTGTGTATTGTCTGGCCATGTTGAGCTCCTAAATGGTTATATTTAGTGTCCAGTTTATTGGGGGAGCGTCACAATACTTAATTCTTGAATCAGGAAGCGCTAAGGATTGTTTTAATTTTGTTGAATTCTATAATTTGAAAGAAAAAATTTATTAAATCTGCACAATATCATCATAAATCTTGTGATTTAAATAACAAAGTAAGTTGTCATGTTCTTGGAATTTGGTATGATGAAGGTAAAGTCATCAAGAAAGACCAAGAGCAATCATCGAAGTATTTTAAGAAAGCATGTGATTTGGGAATGAAGCCCGCTTGTAAAAAAAATAATTAGAAAACAAAGGAGTAAGCATTGGCCATTTAAAACACATAGCAAATCATTCCAGACGACCGCTAGCGTGTCGGCTGAATTTAGCGTTATGTTTAAGTGCGATCTGTTTAATAAAAGTTCAATATATTATCAACAAAGATAGAGGAGAATTATATGTCTAAGGGTCAAGATTCAAAGAAAGCAGATAAAAAGAAACCTGAAAAGACGTTGAAAGAAAAGCGCAAAGAGAAAAAAGAAAAAAAGGCTAATAAAAGATAAATATACAGCCTAGCAAAAAGACTGTTGAGTCTGGTAGATATTAATACAAGGCGAATATCAAGATTTAGAATTACACATGATTAAAGTAGTAAAATATACGTAAGTTAACCCAGTTATAAATTAAGGAAAAAATATTATGAGTACAGGTACAGTAAAGTGGTTCAATCCAGGCAAAGGTTTTGGTTTCATTACACCGGACGATGGAGCAAAAGATCTATTTGTTCACCATTCTGAAATCCAAAGTGGGGAAGGTTTTTCAACGCTCAACGAAGGACAGAAAGTTGAATATGAAGATGGGGAAGGCCAGAAAGGACCATGTGCTAATAAGGTTAAACCACTATAGTTATATCGATTACACCTTTTTGGTCAAGTGATCGTACAACAAAATAATAACAAGGCCCAAATATAAAAAATAAAACCTTGTTTTGGTTGGCTTATAAATATCTACAGATGCCAATATGTCGATTGACTTCTCTACCAATAATGTGACCAGTCGATATGAGATCGATATGGGTACAGGTGCAAATTGGAGCAACCCAATTACGGCTACCTTAGAGTCTACGGGAGATTTTGTGAGTGCTAGTACAGTAGTCCATTTGTAACAGGTGATGGCTTTATGGCTGGCATCTTAATGAGCGATGACGCCTCAATGCTGGCGTGGTTTATAGCGTACAGACAGATGATGCTATTATTGGCAGTATGGCAACCGGTGCGGTGCTGTTTGAACACACATCAACGACACCAGCGCCATAATTATAAACCTGGTGATTGAGTTAATTATTTAACTTGTGCAACACCAGGTCCGCGTGGGTCGCTGGCTGCTTGCATCTCACCAGTTTTAGAGTTACGAATAACTACCTGTAGATCGCCGTATAAGTAGTTACCCTCAAACAGTATGTGGCCAAGATCAGCCAAATATTCTTTTTGTTGCTCAGTAAAGGTGTCAGACTCGTGCTGAATCACGTCTGGACGAAATTGGTGGTGAAAACGGCGCTTAG
>JAUWPG010000074.1 GCA_030611725.1 Gammaproteobacteria bacterium | reverse complement strand
TTAAGCTCTTCTTTTGTCATAATAAGAATCTCCTGTTTATTAACCCACTGTACTCTCAACTAAACTTATTATCAAGATAAGCTTGCAAAGATAGAGTTAGATACTGCCATCTAAACGCAGGAAGTCTTAAAGTGATCGAATCTTTTGGCGGCGAAAAAAAAGCCTACAATCAATATAGGCCTATATATATTTATTTTTCAATTAAATCTAAACGCTGATACTCACCGTTAACTTTTAGAATAATATCAACATCCGATGAGCTATTATTTTTCCAATACCAACCATGCGTACCATCAAATGATGCGATTAATTCACCACTTGATGTGCTTTCAGTATTCTTCTTGAAGCTTTTGAAGTAACCTGTTTTATCACCTGTTGGCTCACCATGAAAATCATAAAACAGCTCTATTCCATTGGTTTCCCATAAGTATTCAAGCTTAGAACTCTTAGCAAGCAATAGTTTATATTCTTTATTGCCCCTCGCTGGAATGGTTAACGCAATAACATCTTTCCAGTCGTCAGTAAACACTGTAGCTTCAGTTACTTGTATTACTTGTACAGATTTTGCATCGCTGAAAAATTCTTCGGCATTAGTAGTATGCTCGTATCCATGCATCTGCATCAAGAAAAGATAACCGCCTACAATAATTAGAAAACTATTTGCAGCTAAAGTGAAACCCTTAAAAGATTTCCTTTTTCGAAAGGCAGCAATAAGAATCAACATGACAGCCAATGCGGAGACTTGTCCAAGCTCAATACCAACATTGAATGAGATAATATTCATCAGCAAGTTATCTTCACTTAAAGGGAGTTGTTGTAACCGTGTTGAAAGTCCAAGTCCATGTATTAAGCCAAAACCAAATATCATAGCCAGCATATTTGGCGCCTTAACCTTTAGATATTTTTCAAAGCCTTTTAGGTTGGCAAAGGCGATATAACAAACACTCAAAGCAATCACTGCGTCAATCAAAAAATAATTAACTTGAATAGCGTTAAAGGTTGCATAAATAAGGGTAGTACTGTGTCCCAATGTAAATGCCGTAATGTACTTAACAATATCTTTGAACTTTGTTAGGAAAAAGATAATACCAAATATAAAGGCTAAGTGATCATAACCCGATAGCATATGAGTAGCACCAATCCATATATAGCGTAGATTTCCTCCCTCAATAATAATTTGTTTTTCAGCCTCTGACATGCCGTGCCCAAAAACTTGACTTGCCACAAGCATAATTAGTAACACGAGCAACCCTCGTGAATCTTTTAATATAGATAACATAAAAATACCTCAATAAATAATAAACAGTTTGCTTCAGACGAAAGAATTCGTCGATAAATAGATTTGGTTTAACTGATAAAAATTATGAAATCTTAGGAGGGGCACGACCGTATATCGTGGCGTAATCAATATATCGCAGTTTAGAACTGTCTAATTTTGTTGGTTTAACGCTACTTTGTTGGAGAAAGAAGCTTGAGTGAAAATCATATGGCGTTGATTCGGTAAATTGATCATCAAAATGATCTTCACTTTTTGTATTGTATTGATAATCTATTTCTACAACATTAACACTGTGGCTATCTATCTGATAAATAGAGTTAATAGAATTGTCACTCTGGGTAATCGATTGATGCGCATGAGCTTCAACTTTATGCTGATGATGGCTTCCATCATGATCATGATGTTCTGCTAAATGAATATGAGCAGATGCCCATTGCATTGAAAGAAAGGCAGTAACTAAGACGAAAAACATTGTCTTATTAAGTAGGAATTTAGTCATAATAGGTGAAAATATTCATTCTTTTGAAAGTATATCTAATTATTTTAACTCAGATTAAGTCTATGCTTCTTCTTTTTGAAACGAACATAAACTATCCGCCTTGGGTTGTCAGCAGTCATTTTTTTTGTATATCTGGTTTGTTAGTTTTGTCTTTCATAATGTGTACCTGTCGTGTATCTGATATTTCATAAAAGACATAAAAAAGGCCCACAATCAATGTAGGCCTTTATTTATATAACTCCTCGAGCTGGGCTCGAACCTCCGAGCACAAAGCCTACCCTTGGGGTACAAACGGATTAACAGCCCACGCAAAAACACTTAAAAACGGCTAAAAACCCTCTGTTATAACATTCCAACAACCAACTTGGGTGTTTTTAGCCTGTTTTAAAGGTTTGCCGTCGTCAACTTGTCGTCAACTTTTTTTAGTGCTTTTCATCAAAATGTCGTCAATTTATCGTCAACATTTTGTATATTGTAACCTTAAAAAATTAGTCAAATTTATTGGATTATTTTTAAACAAATTTAATATTTAAACTCTAAATCAGCCATCAAACCAACCTTCTTTTTGATGCCTAACTCTAACCACTAATATATTATTACTACTATCAACAAGATAGACAATTAAATGGGATTGAAAAGGATAAATTCTTACAGATGGGTTAATCTCAAATCTTTGCTGAGCCAGCTCAGGATTTTGACTTAGTAGTTCAAATGTATTTGATAAAGATAAGTGATATGCTTGCGCTTGGTTAACACCGAACCCTTTGCCACCTTCAATAAAAATTGAAATAATATCTTCTTCGGCCTCAGCAGTTAGAGAATAACTCATTTACATACTACTTTTATTTAAAGTGATTGACGAGCTACTTTAGCCAACTCTTCCATAGATCGTGACCCTACACCACTCTCAAGACCTTTAGTTACCATAGCCTGCATTTGCTGAATTTTGATATTGGTATCTTGATCTTTTCTGATTAAATCTCTAACGTAATCGCTGGTATTTGTATATCTACCAGAGTTTTGCGCTTGAAACTCCACCCAAGTTTTCATTTCATTTGGTAATGAAACATTCATTGTAGCCATAACAACCCCTATATTGCTTAATATTTATGACATATATTAGCAGATATTGACAAATATTGCTATTATTGTAAAAAAAACTCTACTTTTGTTAGGAGTTAATTTTTGGGAGGATTGCAGCGTAAAAAAGGGCTTGCTTCCGCAAACCCTTTAGGTGTATGGCTCCTCGAGGTGGG
>JAUWPG010000032.1 GCA_030611725.1 Gammaproteobacteria bacterium | reverse complement strand
GTAACACAGATACTTCTGTAACTCTTAAGACTTCTGTTCAAGGTGTAGCACTTACTTATGTTGACACTACTTCTGATGCTGGTACTAAGATGGACGGTTTCATTGGTAAGAACACTGCTGGTACTGTAACGGCTGCTTCTGCAATCGGTATCTCTACTTCAATTGCAGGTAACAAAGTTATCATAACACGTAAGTTAGCTGCAGGCGCAACGTTTGAAGCTACTTATGTAGACACTGCTGCTTCTACTTCTATAGATCTTGAGCTAGCTGTTAAATTCTAAATTTTATTTAGAAAACAGTTAACTTAAACTAAAGTTTAAGTACTAAAAAACCCCCAACTTCGGTTGGGGGTTTTTTTTCGCCCCTCACTTTCCCAAGGAAAGCAAGGCTTTCCTCATTGGTTGAAAATTTGTTATACTTAGCATATGGGAATTAGAAATATTACATTTAGTAATGATGAATATTATCATGTGTTTAATCGTGGTGTGGATAAGCGTGTTATTTTTAATACCAAAGAACAACAGTATTTTTTCTTTAGACGTTTGTTTTTATTAAACACAACAAACACAAGTAAGCTTATTGCTAACCAAAGAAGCAGAAGAAAAGATAAAGAAATTATTGCTAATGGAGATCAGTTGGTTAGCATTGTTGCCTATTGTTTATTGCCTAACCACTTTCATTTATTATTAAAGCAAAAGGTTGACAATGGTATTTCACAATATATGCAACGACTAGGCACCTCATACACTAAGTTTTTTAATCAACAAGAAAAACGTTCTGGCTGCTTGTTTCAAGGTAAATTTAAAGCCACACATTTGAGTGGTGATTACGCATTACCCACGGTTTCAGCGTACGTTAATCTTAACTACAAACATCACCAAATAGACATAAAACAACATTTGGTTAAATCAAGTATTTTTGAATATTTAAACACAGAAAAAAGCGATCGAATTTGTGACCCATCTGAAATGCAAAATATTATTACTGAAACATCTGGTTTAGACGGCTATATTGAATACATCAAACATGCTTCAATTCACTTTGCAGATGCCAAAGGTAATACCATCAATATGAGTAATTTTGAATTCTAGATGTAGGAAAGCAAGGCTTTCCTCATGTGTTTTCTACAAACGGATTTTTACTTGCACATCAAATGATTTAAAATATATGCTTTATGATTTAAGCAATGATTATGATTATTCAATTAACTGACCGAACTTTGTTAAAACTGAGTGGTGGCGATACTCAAACATTTCTGCAGGGGCAATTTTCTAATGATATTAATTTATTGGAGGAGGGCTTGATACAGATAAATGCGTATTGCCAACATCAGGGCAAGATGATTGCGCTAATTTGGGTGATGAAAAAATCTGATAATTATTATTTATCCTTTCCGAGTGATTTGGCAGATATTATTACCAAGCGTTTGACCATGTTTAAGATGATGTCCGACGTGACGATTGAGAACGTTAGCGATCAGATTATTCAGCTCGGCGTGATTGATGAAAACTTTGAAGGTGCATTTAAGCTTAATGATCAACAGTCTGTGGCTTTGGTTGAAAGCACCGAGAGTATTGAACTTGGCGATGCAAATGAATGGGAACTGGCTTGTATTGTTAATGACATCCCTGAAATATCACTTGCTACTACCGAAAAGTTTGTACCGCAGTTATTAAACCTTGATATTAATGAGGTTGGTGTGAGCTTTACCAAGGGCTGTTATCCTGGGCAAGAGGTAGTGGCACGTTTGCATTATTTGGGAAAATCAAAGCGTCGCATGCGTCAATTTGAATCTAAAGCTGATCTCAGGGTAAGTGACGAGTTAATTATTGCCGGCTCAAAATCGGCCAAAGCCTCGGGTATTATATTGCGCTGTGTAAAATTATCTGATAAGTCTCTGTGTTTGGCCACGGTAGAGGTGGCTTATGAGGATGATGAAATCACCTTAAACAATGCCGAGGGCACACGACTAATCAAGATAAAAAAATGACTAAATTATTATTTCTAATTGCTTTATTGCCGATAGCTGCTTTTGCTAGTGTCGATGCATCTAAAACACTAGATTTGACCACGCATTGGTCAGGATACACGGCATTGATACTGTTTGTCGTGGCTTATATATTTGTCATGGTGGAGGAGTTCACCCATTTTAGAAAATCAAAGCCCGTCATTTTGGTGGCAGGTTTAATTTGGGGTCTGATTGGTTGGGTGTATGCAAGTAATGGCTTGCCACATGCGGCTGAAGTGGCAGTGCGACATAATATATTAGAGTATTCCGAGCTATTTTTGTTCTTGCTGGTGGCAATGACTTATATTGAAGCACTGCGCGAACGTCAAGTATTTGAAGCTTTAAAAGTATGGGTGGCGAACAAAGGCTTTACCCTGAGACAGCTTTTTTGGATGACGGGTTTTCTTGCATTTTTTATCTCCCCAATTGTTGACAATCTGACCACTTCACTGATTATGGGCGCGGTAGTCTTAGCAGTTGGCGGTACCAATGTGCGTTTTATCTCGATAGCTTTTGTAAATATTGTGGTAGCAGCGAATGCTGGCGGTGCGTTTAGTCCATTTGGTGACATCACCACATTAATGGTTTGGCAAAAAGGCATTGTTGAGTTTAGTCAGTTCTTTAGTCTGTTCGTGCCATCACTGATTAACTTTTTGGTGCCGGCAGCAATTATGCATTTTGCCATCAAGAATGGAACTGCTCAAACGCATGAGGGCGATGTTGTCATTAAAGATGGTGGCCTGTTAATTATGCTACTGTTTATGTTAACGATTGCCACTGCAGTGAGTTTTCATAGTTTCTTACACCTGCCACCGGCGATGGGAATGATGACAGGTTTAAGTTATCTGATGATTGTTAGTTTTATCATTCGTAAGCGTGAAAAACGAAACTGTACGAATCCAGATGAGTGTTTTGATATTTTTAAAAAAGTTGCAAATGCTGAGTGGGATACCTTGTTATTTTTCTTTGGCGTGATTCTCGGTGTGGGTGGTTTAGGCTTTATGGGCTATTTAGCATTAACTTCAGAAGCCATATATGGCGGCTCTTTAGGCATAACCACAACGCAGGCAAATATTTTAATTGGTGTGCTGTCTTCTATTGTCGATAATATTCCGGTGATGTTCGCAGTGCTAACGATGAACCCTGATATGTCGCTAGGTCAGTGGCTATTAGTAACCTTAACAGCTGGCGTCGGTGGTAGTTTGCTTTCAGTCGGCAGCGCTGCTGGTGTGGCGCTAATGGGTCAGTCAAAAGGCTTATATACTTTTAGCTCTCACCTTAAATGGATGCCAGTGATTGCACTGGGCTATGCGGCTAGTGTTGCCACACATTTATGGATAAATAAATCCCTGTTCGATGTGCCAATCTAATTTATTTATTGATATTGGCAATACTGCCGTTAAATGGTTGTCTAACGGCCAATACCAATCCGTATTAGTTTCTGAATTTAGTCTGGCGTTATTGCCAAAAGCTGACAAAGTATTTGTTAGCTGCGTTGGCGATAAATCTTTACTACAAGGGTTGGGTGGTGTGGTGTTTGTTGAATCACAAGCCCAGTTTAAAAATTTTATATGTGGTTACCAAAATCCCACTGAGTTAGGTGTCGATCGATTTTTAGCCATGATCGCCACGATTGACCAATACCCCAATCAAACTCGGCTTATTATTGATTCTGGTAGTGCATTAACTTTTGATTTGGTGTTGTCTGATGGCACACATCAAGGCGGATTGATCATGCCAGGGCTGGGAAAATTACGCCATAGTTTCAAGGTATTTAGTAGCGATTCTAAACAACTCAATACCCAGCAGTTGGCTGATAATACACAAGACGCTTGGGCGTTAGGAACAAGTCAAATGTTCATTGCTGCGATTAACACCCAGATTGAGTATCATCTAGATAAATTTGGTGATTTGGTGATTGTACTCACGGGTGGGGACGCTAAGATACTGTCGCTTAGGCTAAATCATGCGCTTAAATTACAACCAAATTTAGTATTAAAAGGCTTGTTGTACTACGCTCAAACACTTACAGAATAGCATTTGGCGCAAGGTATAATGCCTTTAATTTAATTAAGCAAAACATCAATGCAAGACAATCGAGTTTTATCAGGTATGCGCCCAACTGGCAGGCTTCATTTGGGTCATTATCATGGCGTTTTGAAAAATTGGCTGGATTTACAAAATGAATACGATTCTTATTTTTTTGTGGCTGACTGGCATGCATTCACTACGCATTATTCTGATAAGATTGACCTTGAAGCTAATGTCATGGAGATGGTGGTTGATTGGTTAGCAGCGGGTATTAACCCAAATACTTCAACGATTTTTGTACAATCTAAAGTACCAGAGCATGCTGAGTTACATTTGTTATTGTCGATGTCAACACCGCTTAGCTGGTTAGAGCGTGTGCCTTCGTATAAAGATCAACAACTAAAACTCAAAACCAAAGATCTTGGTACTTATGGTTTCTTGGGTTATCCTTTATTGCAAAGCGCCGATATCTTGATGTATAAGGCAAGCCTAGTACCTGTGGGTGAAGATCAAGTGGCCCATGTAGAGCTGACTCGTGAAGTCGCCCGACGTTTTAATTATATTTATGGCCGTGAAGCAGGCTTTGAAGAAAAAGCTGAAGCAGCAATTACCAAGATGGGCAAGAAACAAGCCAAGTCTTATCGTTCGTTGCGTAAAGCCTATCAAGAAAAGGGCGATATGGAGGCCTTGGTTAAGGCGCAAGCGCTGTTAAAAGAGCAACAAAACATTACCTTGGGTGATCGAGAAAGATTGGCGGGGTATATTGAAGGCATTGGCAGGATAATTTTGACTGAGCCAGAATCTATACTCACTAAAGCTTCAAAAATGCCAGGCTTAGATGGGCAAAAAATGAGCAAATCCTACGAAAACACTATCTCTTTGCGCGATACTGCGCAGGAGATTGAAGCTAAAATTAAGCGTATGCCAACAGACCCTGCTAGGGTGAAATTAACCGATCCAGGCGACCCTAAAAAATGCCCAGTTTGGCAACTTCATCAGATCTATTCAGATGAATCTACTTGCGAGTGGGTGGTTGAAGGTTGTACCAAAGCAAAAATGGGTTGTATTGAGTGTAAGCAGCCAGTGATTGATGCAGTTAAAGAAGAGCTTATGCCAATGCAAGAGCGAATTGCAAAATACCAATCTGATCTAGAGCTAATCAAGCAAATTATCCATGAAGGCAGTGAAAAAGCACGTCATGTTGCTAAAGAGACTATGACGGAAGTAAGAGAAGCCATGGGTATAACCTACTGATACCTAAGTCACGAATTGCAAAAAATATCTTATCTATTTTCTAATCACAGGATAAAATTATAATCATGGAAAGACTACAAAAACTCATTGCCACTGCTGGTTACGGTTCTCGTCGTTGGGCAGAACGCCTAATTGAACAAGGGCGTATTGAGGTTAATAACAAAACTGCGAGTATTGGCGATAAGTGCGAAATTACCGACAAAGTTAAGATTGATGGTCGAAAAATTGATCTCCTGCGTTACAGCGAAGAAGAAACCAAGGTCCTGATTCTTAACAAGCAAGCTGGCGTTATTTGTTCTAACAAAGACGAAGAAGGGCGTAAGAGTGTTTACGACTTGTTGCCAAAAGAGTCTCGTTGGGTGATGGTGGGGCGCTTAGATCTTAACACTTCAGGTCTTTTGTTGTTTACCAACAATGGCGATTTAGCCAACAAACTCATGCACCCAAGCTCACAAATTGACCGTGAATATGCAGTACGGGTGCTAGGCCAAGTAGAACAAGAAGATCTGAAACAACTGACTGAAGGGGTTGAACTTGAAGATGGTTTTGCCAAATTTAATCGCGTTACTGTGGGTGGCGGTGAAGGGGCAAATCGTTGGTATAAGGTCGTGCTTAAAGAAGGTCGAAAACGTGAGGTGAGACGCCTTTGGGAAGCGTTAGGTTTTAAAGTTTCGCGCTTAATTCGCATACGTTTTGGTGAAATTCGCTTGCCAGATCAACTCAGAGCTAATCAATTTGACTACCTTAAACCCGGACAGGTTGATTTATTACTCAAAGCAGCCAAGCTTAAATAGCGCATTTAACCCTTTTTAGGTGTTTAAATCATAGGTAGGCTCAAGTATAATTGCATTTTCAATCTTTATCAATATAGCGCTTGTGTCTGATTACAAATCCAGTTTAAATTTACCAGCAACAAAGTTTGCCATGAAAGCCAATCTTGCAAATAGAGAAGGTGGTTTTTTACAAAAATGGCAAGATGATAATCTTTATGCGCGTATTCGTGAGCACAATAAAGGCAAGCCAAAATTCACTTTGCACGACGGCCCCCCCTATGCGAATGGTGATATTCATATTGGCCATGCAGTTAACAAAGTACTTAAAGACATCATTGTTAAATCAAAATCTTTGTCGGGTTTTGACGCGCCATACGTTCCAGGTTGGGACTGCCATGGCTTACCAATTGAGCTAAATGTTGAAAAGAAAAAAGGCAAGGTTGGGCACAAAATTAGCGCCAACGATTTTAGAGCGGAGTGTCGCAAATATGCCGATGTCCAAGTGGCCAAGCAAAAGCAAGATTTTCAACGTCTTGGTATTTTGGGTGATTGGGACAACCCTTATCTGACTAAAGATTTTAAATACGAAGCAGACATCGTTCGTGCTTTGGGTGAAATCGTTGAAAATGGTCATGTGTCTAAAGGCTTTAAACCTGTACATTGGTGCACAGAGTGTAGTTCGGCATTGGCAGAGGCTGAAGTTGAATATCAAGATAAGCGCTCCGATGCCATTGATGTTAAATTTAAACTCATTGACGATTCTTTATTTGCGGTTGATAAGCCAGTATCAATAATTATTTGGACCACCACGCCTTGGACACTACCTGCAAACGAAGCAGTGGCATTACACCCAGATTTAGATTATGTACTGGCTGATGTTGGTGAAGAATATTATTTATTGGCACAAGCTTTGGCTGAAAATGCAATCTCACGTTATGGCATTGAGAATGCAACCATTGGTGAGCAAACTTTCTCGGGCAGTGAAATTGAAGGCTTACAGGCGCAACATCCATTTTATGACAAGCAAGTACCGGTTATCTTGGGTGACCATGTGACCACTGAGGCAGGTACGGGGGCAGTACACACCGCACCTGCACATGGTCAAGAAGACTATGCAGTAGGGTTGAAGTACAACTTACCAGTAGATTGTCCAGTGGATGGGCGTGGTGTGTTTTATGAAGACACCAAGCTCTTAGGTGGGCAATTCATTTTTAAGGCGAATGCCTCTGTGGTTGAAATTCTTGAAAATAATAACACCTTGGTGAAGCACGAACCGTTAGAGCATTCATACCCTCATTGTTGGCGCCATAAAACACCCGTTATTTTTAGAGCAACCCCACAGTGGTTTATTTCGATGCAACAAAATGGCCTGAGAGACAATGTTAATGCCGAGATTCCTAAAGTTCAGTGGATTCCAGACTGGGGTCAAAAACGCATTGAACTCATGGTCGGCAACCGCCCAGATTGGTGTATTTCTCGCCAGCGTTTTTGGGGCGTGCCAATTACTTTGTTTGTGCACAAACAAAGTGGTGAGTTACACCCAAACACCAAAGAATTATTTGCCACCATTTCAGCCAAGATCGAACAAGGCGGTATTGAGGCTTGGTTTGAAGCTGATATTGAAGAATTTTTGGGTGATGACGCTAAGCATTATGACAAAACCACCGACACACTCGATGTATGGTTTGATTCTGGCGTGAGTCATTACGCGGTGTTAAAGGCCAGAGAAGGTTTGTCTGATGTGGCTGATTTATACTTAGAAGGTTCTGATCAACATCGTGGCTGGTTTCAGTCCTCATTGATTTCCTCTTGTGCCATTAATGGTAAAGCGCCTTATAAACAAGTACTAACACATGGTTTTACCGTCGACAAAGACGGTAAAAAAATGAGTAAATCTGTTGGTAATGTTATGTCGCCTCAAAAAGTGATAAACAATCTTGGCGCGGATATTTTACGTCTATGGATTGCCTCTACTGATTACACGGGTGAGATGACGGTCTCTGATGAGATTTTAAAACGCTCGGCAGATTCATATCGTCGTATTCGTAATACCATTCGTTTTATGTTGGCAAATATGCAAGGTTTTGAGGCCTCAAAACATCTGGTTAAGCATGAAGACATGCTTGATCTAGACAAATGGATTGTTTCTAAAACAGCCGATTTGCAAACGCAGATTTTACAAGGTTATGATGAGTACAATTTCCATCATGTGATGCAGTTGATTTTGAATTTCTGTACCAATGATTTGGGCGGTTTTTATTTGGATATTATCAAAGATCGTCAATATACCACAGGAGAAGATTCACTCTCAAGACGCAGCGCTCAAAGCGCATTGCACCATTTAACTCAAGCAATGGTACGTTGGTTATCTCCAGTATTGTCATTTACTGCACAAGAGATTTGGCAAACGATTGAGATTGATACTGACCAGAGTATTTTCTTACAAGAATGGTATCAAGGCTTGAGCGCTGGCTATAAAAATGATTCGATTGAAACTGCACGTTTGATTAATCCAGCAATTCGTAAGCAAATGGAAGGCATGCGTGCTGACAAGATTATTGGTTCTTCACTCGATGCTGAAGTTGATATTTATTGTGAGCAAAAAATTTATCAATCATTGGACAAGTTGGGCGATGAGTTACGCTTTGTGTTTATCACTTCTTATGCTAGAATTCACCCTATTAGTGAGCAAGTGTCTGATTGTATTGAGGTAGGAGCGGGAGTGATGATTAAAGTATCAAAATCTAAACATCAAAAATGTGTGCGCTGTTGGCATCATCGAGAAGACGTGAGTACAGATATTAAACACCCTGAATTGTGTGGCCGTTGTATCGAGAATATCGATGGCAATGGTGAAAAAAGACTTTACGCGTGAAAACACTTAATCTTGATTTAGCTGAAAAATCTTACCCGATTTATATCGGCCAAGGCTTGCTTTCTCAAGGTGAATTGTTGACAAAACACATCAATGGCAAGCAGGTAATGATTGTTACCAATACAACCGTTGCACCACTTTACCTAGAGCAAGTTAAATCCTTATTGGGTGAGGGTGACCACCAAATTTCACAAGTTATTTTGTCTGATGGTGAGCAATACAAAACACTCGACACAGTTAACTTAATTTTTGACGCCTTATTAGAAAATCGTTTCGACCGCTCTTGTACGCTTATCGCCTTAGGTGGTGGTGTTGTTGGTGATATGACTGGATTTGCAGCGGCAAGCTATCAACGCGGGGTTAATTTTATTCAAATTCCAACGACTTTATTATCGCAAGTAGATTCAAGTGTGGGTGGTAAAACAGGCGTTAATCATGCGTTAGGTAAAAACATGATTGGTGCTTTTCATCAGCCAAAATGTGTAGTGATTGATGTAGACACACTAGATACATTAGATGATCGACAGTATTCAGCCGGTATGGCCGAAGTGATTAAATACGCCTTATTGGGCAATCTTGATTTCTTGCATTATCTACAAAAAAACATTAATGAATTAATGGCCAGAGACAAATCAATGATGATTGAATTGGTGTACCAATCTTGTGAAGATAAAGCCAATATTGTTGCACAGGATGAGTTAGAAGTTGGCAAGCGTGCACTGCTTAACTTAGGCCATACTTTTGGTCATGCGATTGAAAATACATTGGGTTATGGTAATTACCTTCATGGCGAAGCGATTTCAGTGGGCATGTTGATGGCAGTAAAACTCTCTCAATTTGAGGGTTATCTATCAGTTGATGAGGTTGATCAGGTTCAAGATTTATTAGAAAAATCTAATTTACCAATCTCTATTAGCGGTAAAATTATTGCTTCTGATTTCATGGCAGCAATGTCAGTTGATAAGAAGGTGATTGATGGCAATATTCGCCTAATTTTGTTAAAAAAACTAGGCGATGCATTCATTTGTAACGACTACCAAGACAAACTTTTAAACCGAGTAATCAATGACTTTTGCCAATAGGATAATATGACAGACGCAAACAAAGATTCAAAAAAAATTGAAGATGATGAGGTGATGATCACTTCAAGTATTAGTGATTTAGAAAAAATGCTTGAAGGCGTTGAGAAAAATACCAACACCAAGTTTGAACGTTTCTTCTTGCCAGCTTTGTCTGTCTTTAGTGCGATTATCATTGGCATGTTTGCCATTATTTATTCAATTACCACAGACATGACTCGTCTTGCAAATTCGATGGATCCAAACATGGGTAGCAACATGACTTCAATGGTTAACAGTGTTGAGAAGATGTCTAACAGCGTTTCAAGCATGACCAATTCAGTTGCGCATATGCAACTGAATTTTGATCAAGTAAATAAAAACATGACCATCATTGCTACTAAGTTAGACAATCTAGATTCTATTTCTACGGACCTAAGCCAGGTGAGTGCTAAGATGGATGCATTAGAGCCAATGCTTATTAATATGGAAGAAATGAACAAAAATATGACAGACATACAAAGCTCAATGTCTTGGATGCAGCGTGATCTGTCAATTCTACGCTCTTCATTTTCTAGGCCGATGAGCATAATTAACAAGATGCCATTCCCATTCTAAAATGTCATTAACTGAGAAGCAAGTTAGTCAAATTGCTTATCTAGCGCGCTTATCCTTGAGCAATGAAGCGCTTAAAAGCAACACCAAAGATTTAAATTCTATTTTAAGTTTGGCTGAGCAATTGGCCGAGATCGATACTAACGATATTACGCCAATGGCACATCCTTTGCATATGACACAGCGCCTCAGAGAAGACAAAGTTACTGAGCAAGATCAGTCAGAATCTTTTCAAGCCATCGCACCAAAAATAGGTAAAAAACACTATTTAGTGCCAACGGTAATTGAATAGTATGGATGTTCACAACAAAACCATCGCGCAGTTATCTCAAGGTTTAAAAGCAGGTGATTTTTCTTCGGCTGAGCTTACCAAACACTATCTTGATCGTATTAACACTTCAGAGCTTAATGCTTTTATCACAGTGACTGATGAGCTGGCAATGGAACAAGCACGTGCCGCTGATGATAAAATTATCAAAGGCAATGCCGGTATATTGACAGGCATTCCCTATGCGCATAAAGACATTTTTTGTACCAATGGGGTCAAGACATCTGCCGGCTCAAAAATGCTTGATAATTTTATTTCTCCTTATGATGCAACCGTGAGTCACAAGCTTAATCAAGCAGATTTGGTCATGCTGGGTAAAGCCAATATGGATGAATTTGCCATGGGCTCTTCGAATGAAAACTCTTATTATGGCGATGTTAAAAATCCATGGAATGTGAGTAAAATTCCAGGTGGCTCTTCTGGTGGTTCGGCTGCTGCAGTGGCAGGTCGCCTAGCGCCATTTGCCACAGGGACAGATACAGGTGGCTCAATTCGGCAACCGGCGAGTTTGTGTGGTATTACTGGTTTAAAACCGACTTATGGACGAGTTTCTCGTTATGGCATGATTGCTTATGCCTCAAGCCTAGATCAAGCAGGACCAATGACACAAACGGCTGAGGATGCAGCATTGGTGTTAAACGTAATGGCTGGTTTTGATGAAAAGGATTCAACCAGTGCCAATCGTGATGTTGAAGATTACACTGAAAATTTAAACGATTCAATCAAAGGTTTAACCATTGGCTTGCCAAAAGAGTTTTTCTCAGAGGGTTTGGATGACGAAGTGGCAAATCAGGTAATGGCTGCGGTTAAAGAATTTGAATCCATGGGGGCAATCGTTAAAGAAATTTCTTTACCGAATTCAGCCTACGCAATCCCAACTTATTACATTGTTGCCCCGTGTGAGTGTTCATCTAATCTATCTCGTTTGGACGGTGTGCGCTATGGTTATCGTTGTGACGATCCTAAAAATTTGGATGATTTATATTTACGTTCACGATCAGAAGGTTTTGGAGAAGAAGTAAAGCGCCGTATTATGATTGGTGCCTATGCGCTCTCTGCTGGTTATTATGATGCTTACTACCTCAAGGCGCAAAAAGTAAGACACCTTATTAGTGATGATTTCAAAAAAGCTTTCAAACAGGTTGATGTGATTATGGGGCCCGTGTCGCCAACCACTGCATTTGATTTAGGCTCAGTAAAAGATCCGGTATCGATGTATTTGGCTGATATTTACACACTCAGTGCAAATTTGGCTGGTTTACCTGGCATGAGTATTCCAGCAGGTTTTTCGCAAAATTTACCGGTTGGCTTACAGTTGATTGGTGATTATTGGTCTGAATCAAAATTACTCAATATTGCACATCAATTCCAACAGCAAACTGATTGGCATACACAAACGCCAGGGGATAAAAGCTAATGGAGTGGGAAACAGTCATTGGTTTAGAGATTCATGCACAGCTGAGTACGAAATCTAAGATATTTTCAGCTGCTGCCACCCAATATGGTGCTGAGCCAAACACTCAGGCTTGTGCAGTTGATTTAGGCCTACCAGGCGTATTGCCAGTATTAAATGTAGAAGCGGTTAATAAAGCAATCAAGTTTGGTTTAGCCATTAATGCACACATCAATCAGCGCAATGTATTTGACCGAAAGAATTATTTCTATCCTGACCTACCTAAGGGTTATCAAATTTCACAACTCGATTGGCCGATTGTGGGTGAAGGCGAAATTGATATTACCCTTGGTGGAGACACCAAAACCATTGGTATAACACGTGCTCATCTAGAAGAAGATGCAGGTAAATCAATCCATGATTTATACAATGACTATACCGCGGTTGATTTGAATCGTGCAGGCACGCCACTGTTAGAAATTGTTTCTGATCCTGATATGCGTAGCGCTAAGGAAGCAGTTGCCTACGCTAAGAAAATTCACACCTTAGTGCAATATATTGGTATTTGTGACGGCAATATGCAAGAAGGTTCTTTCCGTTGTGATGCAAATGTTTCTATTCGCCCTATGGGGCAAGAAAAGTTAGGCACGCGTGCTGAACTTAAAAATATCAACTCATTTAAATTTTTAGAGCGTGCAATTAATTTAGAAGTTGAACGCCAACAAGACATTCTTGAAGAGGGTGGCGAAGTGGCACAAGAAACACGACTTTATGATGCTGTTAAACATGAAACTCGCTCGATGCGTTCAAAAGAAGAAGCAAATGATTATCGCTATTTCCCAGATCCAGATTTATTGCCAGTAGAGATTTCTGATGAATTGCTAGATAAAATTAGAGCAGAGCTACCTGAACTTCCGATGGAGAAAAAAGCACGTTTTATTGCAGAATTTGGCCTCAGTGAATATGATGCCGATGTGTTGACCTCGCAAAAATATTTGGCCGATTATTTCGAAACCCTGTTACAAGTCAATCAATCGCAAGCAAAATTGTGCGCTAATTGGGTGATGGGTGAACTTTCGGCTTCGCTTAATAAAAACCAAATTGAAATCCAAGACTCTCCAGTATCTGCACAACAATTATCTTTGCTGATTACTCGTATTAGTGACAACACGGTTTCTGGAAAAATTGCCAAAGATGTGTTTAAAGCTATGTGGGATGGCGAAGGCAGTGCTGATGACATTATCAAATCTAAGGGATTGAAGCAAATGACAGACACAGGCGAGATTGAAGCCATTGTCGATGAAATTATTGCTAATAACGCCCCGCAAGTTGAGCAATTTAAATCAGGTAATGAAAAAATATTAGGCTTTTTTGTTGGTCAAGCGATGCAAGCCACACAAGGTAAGGCTAACCCTAAACTACTTAACGAAATGTTAAGATCAAAACTTGGCTAAAAACACTTTGAATTTTTCCAGTTTGGGTGCAGCATTTTTTTCACCGATTGAAACACAGCCTTTAAACAATACTTTTATAATTCATAAAAATCAAGCGTTGTACGGTCATCCTGAGCTTGGACTAACGCTAGATTATGGTCCGTTCGGGTTTTTAGAGACCTACAATCCTAAATTTATTTACAATCATTCAGATCACTAAGGTCGATACGCCTTTGAGCAGCAACCCGATATTGCACCTAGCTGGGCGCAAGGCCTAGAAGTTAGCTGCTCTTCTTAAACCTAACCTAACAAATCAACAATAATTAAGTTTATCAAATTAAAGCCCGACAAATCAGACAACCCAACCAATAGAAAATAGACTATTGGCCATACAACATTGTGAAAGACCCCTAAAAATAACAACCCAACCAGAATAAATAAACCATAAGGCTCAAGCTGATCGTATTGGTAAGAAAGCCTGCCTGGCAATAAAGAGCTAAGAACTCGACCACCATCAAGTGGAGGGATCGGTAATAAGTTAAAAATTGCCAACAATAGATTAACAAAAATGCCTGCACCACCCATTAATACTAAAAATGGCATATTCAGAGTGTCTGCAATAGCAACAACAATCAGCCAGCCAATTACCATTAGTAAATTTACCCCCGGACCAGCAAGCGCCACCCAAAGCATGTCTCGTTTTGGAGAATGCAGTGCGTTAAAGTTAATAGGCACGGGTTTGGCCCAGCCAAATATAAAACCTGCAGAGGAAAGATAAAGTAGAGCAGGCACTAAGAGGGTGCCAACAGGGTCAATATGTTTAATCGGGTTAAGCGTTAAACGCCCCATCATTTTCGCTGTATGATCACCGAGTTTACTCGCCACCCAGCCATGCGCAGTTTCATGTACAGTAATGGCAAATAGCACCGGAATTGCCCAAATTAAAAGTGATTGAATATCGCCCATTAGGTAAAATCAGAATAATTA
>JAUWPG010000042.1 GCA_030611725.1 Gammaproteobacteria bacterium | reverse complement strand
ATTAATTAATGAGGGTTATAACACCTTGGCCATTCAGCTCCCTGTTTTGGCGAATGGTATTGAAGGTAGTGAATACAGGGGGTTATTTAATGACTCAGATAAACGTATTAATGCAACGGTTGCGTATCTTCAAAGCCAAGGTAAGGTTGTTGATTTGTTGGTGGCGCACAGTTTGGGTACAAGCATGGCAACGCATTATTTGTCTGGTAATTCAAAGCACCCTTTTAAAAGGTTTGTGGCGGTGGGTATGAATGGCGGTTCAACGGCTTATTTGAAAAAGGTGAATATTCCTGTCTTGGATGTTTATGGTACTGAGGATATTAAGCCGGTATTAACAACGGTTAACGATAGAAAAAACGCTTCAAAACATAATACAAACTACACTCAAACTCAGATTGAGGGTGATCACTTCTTTACTAACAACGATGAATTATTATCCAAAACCGTTGCTAATTGGTTGAAGTAACACCTTTATTAATACTGGGGGCGTTCTCTGGTTTTATTGCAGGATTATTAGGCGTTGGCGGTGGGCTTATTTTGGTGCCGGCGCTGTTGTATTTGTTATCGGGCAGTATTGCTGAATCGGTTTTGATGCACACTGCGATTGGTACTGCCCTTGCGGTGATTGTTTTTACTTCCTTTTCCAGCGTTTGGGCGCATCATCAACACAAAGCCATTCATTGGCATTATTTTAAAAAACTCACGCCCACGATTTTATTAGGCGCTTTGAGTGGTGCGATTATAGCGAAGTATTTGAGTTTTGATTTTTTGCGATTTTTCTTTGCCATCTTTGAAATTACCGTGGCATTGATTATGTGGTTTGGCATTAGTGCCTCTAGTCATGCGAATAATCTGGCTAGGTGGATTTGGTCGGTAGTGGGTTATATTATTGGCTTGGTGTCTGCTGTTGTTGGCATTGGCGGTGGTACGATGACCACGCCATTTTTGGTTTATAACAAGGTCGGTATTAAAAACGCCATTGCCACTTCAGCTTCGGTGGGTATGCCGATCGCCATCGCGGGCAGTGTAGGGTTCATGCTAACAGGCGTTAACGTAGAGGGTGCTACGGGTGGATTGGGATTTATTCATATTGAGGCACTTATTAGCATTGTGATTGCCAGTGTATTGTTTGCGCCATTAGGCGCTAAAGTTGCACACAGTGTGAATGGTCAAAAACTTAAAAAGGGCTTTGCCCTATTTTTGGCACTATTAGGCTTGCTGGTAATTGTCTATTAACCTTGCCAAGGAGTCAGTAGTTTATGTTCTATTTCTAGGTGGTCCAATATTCTAGCAACCACAAAATTGATTAAATCCTGAATGGATTTTGGGTTTTGATAAAACGCAGGGTTAGCATCCATAATCACCACACCAAGGCGTGAAAGCTTGAGCATATTTTCTAAATGAATGGCTGAATAGGGGGTTTCTCTTGGCACCAGAATTAATTTTTTTTGTTCTTTAATCACTACATCTGCCGCACGATGCATAAGGTTGTCGGCTGAGCCATGAGCAATGGCTGATAGCGTGCTCATGGTGCAAGGGCAAACCACCATCGCACGTGGTGGGTTTGAGCCAGAGGCAACGGGCGCCGTCCATTGATTTTTGGAAAATACTTCAATTTGTCCATCTTTAGCGCTTAAATATTGGCTAAGGTTTTTTTCAATGGATCGGGTATCAGTGCCTAAGTTAAGATCGGTCTCCATGGTAATGACTGTACTGGCTGCTTGTGAAATCATGACATAGATCTTGTCTTCGGTTTTTACTAGTTCTTTTAACAAAGTGATGGCGTACGGCATGCCAGATGCGCCAGTTAGTGCAATTGCAATAGGTTTCATAGGCTTGTCATTAGTTTATTAAAAATATCATCAAAGTCTCCGTTCGACATCACCACTAAGTGGCCTTGTTGAATATGACTTAGTGCATCAACAATTTCATCGACAGAGTTAAACAATACATGTTTATCAAATAAAGCATTAATATTCCAATCGGTGTTTGCAGGTCTTAGAACGAGGACTTGGTCGGCCTCTGTTAGTGCATCAACCAGGCTTTGCTGGTGTACACCAGACTTCATGGTGTTAGACCTAAGCTCTAAAATAGCGACAATAGTCTCACTCCCCACTTTATTGCGCAGACCTGATAGTGTGGTTTTGATCGCACCAGGGTGGTGGGCAAAATCATCATACAGGGTGATATCCTTCGTTTGATATTTGATCTCTAAACGGCGCTTAACCCCTTTAAATTGATTGAGCGCTTCACAGGCCACATCAAAAGGCACACCAACATGATGGGCAGCATAAATCGCACTTAGGCCATTTTGCATATTGTGTTCACCCAGCAAGTGCCAATTAACCGTTGCACCCTCAACATCAAAACTGGTGCCAATGTTTGTTGTTTTCAGTCTTTGAGTGGGCAGGATCTGTTCTCCAGACCAAAGACCTTGTTCAAGCACTTCGTCAATGGCTTGATTATTTTCTGGACGGATAATCAAACCATCATTCGGTACTGTACGAATCAGATGATGAAATTGTTTTTGAATGTCTTTGAGTGAATCAAAGATATCAGCATGGTCAAATTCAAGATTATTGATCACCAAAGTTTTTGGGTGATAATGCACAAACTTTGAGCGTTTATCAAAAAAAGCGGTGTCGTATTCGTCTGCTTCAATCACAAAAAAGTTTGAGTCAGTGAGTCGTGATGAGACGCCAAAATTTTCTACCACGCCACCAATTAGAAAACTCGGATTGTAACCAGAATTTTCTAAAATCCAGGCCAGCATGCTCGCCGTGGTGGTTTTTCCGTGTGTACCGGAGATAGCCAATACCCATTTTTTACGAAGTACGTATTCACTCAGCCATTGCGCACCCGAGGTGTATTCATATCCTTTGGTGAGAATCTCTTCAACACATTCGTTGCCACGCGAAAGTGCATTGCCAATGATATAAACATCAGCTTTAGGCATGTCATCGACTTTGTAGCCGTTAGTGTAATCAATATTTTGTTCATCAAGTTGCGTGCTCATTGGTGGGTATACGCCTTGATCTTGTCCGGTAACCATGTGATCGAGTTGTTTAGCAATCAGCGCCAGTGAGCCCATAAAAGTGCCGGCAATACCAAGAATGTGAATATGCATTATGTTTTTTTAAATCCTAATGAGGCTGAATTAATGCAATAACGCTGTCCAGTAGGTGCGGGACCATCAGTAAATACATGACCAAGATGAGCATCACAGTTTTTGCATCGGACTTCTACCCGAGTCATGCTGTGAGAGCTGTCTTTAATTAGAGTAACGCTGTCAGTTTGAGCAATATCGTAAAAGCTGGGCCACCCGGTACCAGACTCGAATTTGGCATTGGACGAAAACAACACTTGATCGCAACAAATACAGAGGTAGTTGCCATCTTCGTGATGATTAACATATTCACCTGTAAAGGGTGCTTCGGTACCACATTTTTGTGTCACTCTAAACTGCTCGGGCGTTAAATTATCTAAATCCATTAGGGTATTATATTTGTATTTACACATCATTTGAGATAATGAAAGTTTATTTGGTTGGCGGTGCAGTGCGTGATCGTCTATTAGGCATAGCAGAAGACACTACCGATAAAGATTGGGTGGTGGTTGGTTCATCAGTTGCAGAAATGTTAGATTTGGGTTATCGTCAAGTAGGCAAGGAGTTCCCTGTCTTTTTACATCCGGGCACGCAAGAAGAGTATGCACTCGCTAGGCTGGAACGAAAAGTTGGCAAGGGCTATAAAGGCTTTGAATTTGATACATCACAACAAGTAACATTAGAACAAGACCTATCACGCCGTGATCTTACCATTAATGCAATGGCTGAGAGAAACGGCAAATTAATTGACCCATTCAACGGTCAGGATGATTTAGACAACGGCTTGTTGCGCCATGTCTCTGATGCATTTAGTGAAGACCCTGTGCGTGTATTACGCGTGGCAAGGTTTGCAGCAAGATTCAAACCTTTTGGTTTTAAAGTTGCACACAAGACGCATCGACTCATGAAAGACATGGTTGTTTCTGGTGAGGTCGATGCACTTACGCCTGAGCGTGTCTTTAAAGA
Organism: Gammaproteobacteria bacterium; assembly: GCA_030611725.1. Taxonomy (GTDB): domain Bacteria; phylum Pseudomonadota; class Gammaproteobacteria; order PS1; family Pseudothioglobaceae; genus Thioglobus_C. The sequence continues at coordinate 6,098 of JAUWPG010000042.1, read as the reverse complement.
GCTGGATAAGGCATTGTCTTACGAGACACCATCGGCATTTTTTAAAGTACTGTCGGCTTGCGGCGCTGATAAAAAAGTTTTCCCAATGTTGGGTGTTAATACACACACAATCCATGACAATGAATTCGAATTTTTAGATCGGCTAGATACACACAGTGCTGTGATTAAATTCGCCATTTGGTTGCATCGTGAAAATTCTAACACCATCAATCAATTGTGCCAGTACATTAAATGCCCTAAGGAATATCATCAATTGGCTACATTGACAAGCGAATGGTATCTTTTTGTTAGTGAATTAAACCAGCAAGATGCTAAAGATGTATTGGAGTTCTTTACTAAAACAGATGCGCTTAGACGTAAAGAACGTTTCAAGAAATTACTTAAAATATTTGTTTTACTGGGTATTGATATTGAACCTATTACACAACTTCAAGGTCAACTCAGCGCGATTGATGTCTCTAATCTTGATAAAAGCGATATTGTTAAGGCAATTCAGCAAGCGAAGTCATTAATTGTTACGTCATTTCTCAATACGACAAAGTGAATCGTATTCGCAATAAGTGCAAGCATTTTTAGTTGGCAACACCTCTGCCTTACCTTGCTGATAGTCGAGACTGGATTGATCTAATTGCTGTTGCCAAAGTTTGAGTTGTTGATCCCAATCAGTGCAAGAATTTTGTTTGGTGGTTTTCTTCGGTAGAGATTCGTGATCTTTTGCTATACCAATATAGCTAATTTTATCTGCTGCTGGCTTAATAAAAGCCACTCCATCTGTTGGATTGGTGCTGGCGTAAATCGGTAATTGTGGCTCTTTGATTGTACTACCACACCAGGGGTTGCTTGGTATATTTCCGGTTTTGTAATCGAAGATAATGCGATCACCATTTTCCATTTCATCAATGCGATCGAGCCGTGTGGTAAATCTTAGTCCATTTATATTGGCCTCAATCACTTGTTCGGTAGCAATGACTCTAAATTCATCACGTTGCTTTTCGGTTTCGATAAATTTATGAATTAATTGGGTGAGTCTATCATGCTCGACTTGGCTGAATCCAGAAAGAGGATGATGATTTAATTCAAGCTTGATATTTGAGTTAATCAAGTTGGTGAGTTCGTCTTGATTTAAGGATAACAATTCATGGCGGGTCTTAATACGTTGATAGATTTTTTCTAACACCTTGTGAATTATGTCACCTTGTTCTGCTCGACTTAGACCAATATGTGGCTCATCATAACTGACCGTATTAAGACGATGTACAAAGCCTTTAAAGGCACAAGCCATTTGGTCTTTTAAAATACCTACACCACCACGTACTTGCGTGTCAGTCAAAGGGCTTGCTTGTGAATCGTCTATATTTTCACGTGGTACACTCTGAAAAGTGCCTGTTAATATTTCTACTGATGTATTAAATACAAGTAGTGGCGAAGGCCGTTGTTCGCTTTCAAGATGTGTTTGTGCATAAGAGCAAACCACTTGATCAGACAGATTAATTAGGTTGTTCAGCGTGTCTTGGGCGTCTTTGGTAATGAGTTCAAAACTGCTGTGAGGGATCTTATGTTGTTGTGCAATACTGTTTGAAATAAATCGTGGCGAATTAAAAGCAGCGGGTAGAAAGTTATCCGTCATACCCAGTACCCATGCTGCATCAAAATATAAGCCCTCGGCCTCTAGACTGCCAAGTATTTGAACCGGTGTTTTAGCTGATTGCGCTTGAAAAATGACTTGTGTAAGCCATTTTTTTAAATCGGTTAACGCTTGAGAAGCGTGAACTTTCCCCGAAGTTTGTGACAACTGATTCAGCCCCAAACTGGTTTGCTGATATTTATTAAACAGTTGATACTCAACACTAGAGAGTGTTCTGTCAGTGATAAAACCCCAATCTTGCAAGCGGGTATTAAAGTTCAGTAGCCATTGATCATGAGTTTGTTGTTTATTGTTTGCTTGCTTGATAATGGCCTCAATCAGGATTTTTAATTGTGGTGTGTTGGTTAAGTATTGGTCAATACGATTGAGTTTGAAATGCGTTTGTGAAATTGATAAAATTTTATTAACCAGTAGGGCTCGGTTAGAGCGCTCAGTTTGAGCACCCGCAATATAAGGCGAGACCACAACCGCATTAAAAGTTTCAGCGCTAATACGGTTGGTTTGTAGTTGTTCAGAGAGTTTTAAGATTGAAAGTAAATGACGAATGAGAGGATAGTCAGTTAGCGGTAAGCCTAAAGAGATGTTGTAGGATTTTTGTCCAGTTTCAGTCAATGTATCTGCAAATACTTGATCAAAGATAGATTTGATTTGATGATGTTCACGGTTGAGTTGTGGACTGACAATGGCAATGTGTTTGTGTGGATGATTTTTGTGTAAATCATTCGCCCATTTGGCTGCGCACAGGATTTCATCGTCGGTCGTTTTAAATATTCTATTGTTGCTGTGTATATTGGGCTGATAGGCGTCTAGTCGCTGATAACCAATATTTTCAAACAGAAATGATTGTTCTGGCGTTAGTGTCTTGAATCCATAAATATAAGGTTGGTTAATTTGACTGTCTCGATTGATGATTAGTTTGGTTAAATCGTTAATGTCTAGCAAGTTTTGTTTTCGTTTGGTTTGTTGGTAATCCTGTACCCAGGCACTGAATAATTCACCACTTTGAGTGCTTAAAGACAGCAATTGTCTAGTACTGATTAAGTGTGCGTGGCAATAGTCATTATTTTTTATCACTTCATCCAATAGTCGATGATCGACCATTTGCCCTAAACGCTTCATTGATTGCGCAATTAAGGTTCTGGATTCGATTGTGCAAATCAATCGTTGTGTTGAATTGGGGTAAAGTTTGCGCCAAGTCGCCTGCAGATATTGTCGCCAAGCAAATATTTTAGGCAGAGCTGAAGTGCCTTTTTGCAAGGCCCAAGTTTTTTTAAAAGCAAGTACTTGACGATTATTGGCTAAGACGAGTATATCATCTGCTGTGATTTTATCTAGACTGGCATTAATCCACATAACCGAAGAAAGTGTCAAGTCTGCCCCAAAGCGTTTCTAAGCCTTGTTTTTTTAAACTAGAGAACAGCTGCACCTCTACATAAGGGTGTGGTTCAATTGCGCGCTTGACTTTGAGCAGTGCGTTGCTAGCAGCCCCCTTTTTAAGTTTGTCTGATTTAGTGAGTAGTATTTGTGTGGGTAAGTTAATACTAATACACCAGTCTAGCATCATTTGATCAAACTTTGTTAGTGGACGACGAACATCCATCACCAATACAGCGCCTGCTAAACAGCGGCGTTTCTCGAAATATTCGCTCATGTCAATGTGCCATTGTTTTTTTACATGCTCAGGTACTTTGGCGTAACCATAGCCGGGCAGATCAACCAAGCGACGATTTTCATCCAATTCAAAAAATACTAAATGTTGTGTTCTACCCGGCGTACGAGAGACTTTGGCTAACTTTTTTTGTAAAGTTAATGCGTTAACAGCACTTGATTTTCCAGCATTTGAACGGCCGGCAAAAATCACCTCATAGCCTTGATCTTCCGGACAACCTTTAAGCGAAGGACATGAGAGTAAAAATTTAGCTTGAGGGTAGGAGGTGTTACTCATTAAAGTTAGTAATACGTATGTTAAATTTAAGGTGTGGATATTCTACCGTGAAATTGTGAGTGTGATTCAGATTAGCAGATAACAAATAGATTGATAGTCGGAAAAAAACCACAAAATGTTCTTTTTTAAATAAAAATAGGTATAATATGTAACTGTGGTACTTGATTATCATTAGTTACATTACAATTATATTTAAAAACTTAAGGAGAGAAAGTTATGAAAAAGATTTTATTAGTAGCAGCAACAGTTGCATTATCTATTGGTTCAGTTCAAGCAAACCCGTACACAGCATTAGGCTGTGCAGGTTGTCACGGTGCTGCTGGTCAAGGCGGAACGGGTCCAGCATTAGCAGGTAAAGATGCTGCTTGGCTTGTTAAGCAGTTAAAAGATTTCCAATCTGGTGCGCGTGTTAGTGCAACCATGAACGCTATGGCTGGTATGGCTAAAGGCAAAGAACAAGCAATCGCTGATTTCTTAGCTTCAAAATAATATTTATTACAGCAATTGCTGTAATAAATAATTTATAGGGTTAGTTGTTAACTCCTATATTACGATAAGCCGATATTGAGTATAATATCGGCTTATTTTTTGAAAAAAGGAAAACACCATGAATAAATTCGCATTGATCTTTGCCGTTGTATTGGCTTCAGTTTCAACACATGCTTTGGCAGCAGGTGACGCAGTTCTTGGTCAAGCCAAAGCAGTTACTTGTATTGGATGTCACGGCGTTAATGGGAATTCAATAGTGCCAAGTTTTCCAAAATTAGCCAGTCAAAGCGAGGCTTATTTATTAAAACAATTGAGAGATTTTAAAACAGGCGCTCGTGTTGACGGCATGATGGTAGGTATTGTTGCTTCATTAACAGACGCAGATATGGAAAATTTAGCTGCTTATTATGCGGCGCAAACAGTTTCTCAAGGCGCAGCTAAAAAAGATGCTGATATTGCACTGGGTCAAAAAATTTATCGCGGCGGTAAGAAAGACGCAGGCGTAACTGCTTGTATTGCCTGTCATGGTCCACAAGGAAGAGGTATCCCATCTGCAGGCTTTCCTGCATTATTTTCACAGCATGCTGCTTATGTCGCGAAACAACTTAAGTTGTTTCGTCAAGATTCAATTAATGCTCAAACAGGTGCAACCAAGCCTAGTAGAACAAACGACTTGATGATTAACCTTACTAAGAGTCTAACCAATATAGAAATTGATGCAGTTTCTGAATACATCTCTGGTCTGCACTAGATTGATTTTTTAATCATTAAAATTAATAAAAAGGCAGTAAGGTACTGCCTTTTTATTGTCCATAAAAAATACTGACCTATCAGGTATAATTCACCATTTTTTACGTAAAATATCGGATTTATAATACATGAAAACTTCACTAGAAACATTAGACGGCCTTAAAAGATCATTAACAGTTGAATTGCCTATCGATCTGTTCAGACAAAAAACAGACGCAGTTTTACGAAAAATGGCCTCACAAGTGGCTATTGATGGCTTTAGAAAAGGCAAGGTGCCTTTGTCTGTCTTACGCAAGCAGTTTGGAGATCGTGCTAGTTCAGACGCGGTGAATGAGATTGTGAATGACACTTTAGTTGATGCATTATCAGATGCAAAAATCACACCTGCCGCACGACCAGAACTCACCAAAATTGATTCAAAGAGTGAAGATGTGTTCTCTTATACGATTGAGTTTGAAATTTATCCAGAAATTAAAGTGGCCGATTTTTCTAAGTTAAAAGTTGAGCAAACTGAGGTAAAAATCACAAAGGCTGACGAAGAAAAAACATTACAAGATTTAATCGAACAATCAACAGAGTTTAAAGCTGTGAAGCGTAAGTCTATAGATGGCGACCAAATCACGGTTGATTTTAAAGGCATTATTGATGGTGAAGTGTTTGAAGGCGGTGAGGCAAAAGATTTCCAATTAATATTGGGCAAGAGCTCAATGATTAAGGGCTTTGAAGATGGCCTAATTGATATTGCCGCAGGAAAATCAACCAATCTAGATTTGACATTCCCTAAAGATTATCATGCGCCTCAGTTGGCAGGTAAAGATGTGACTTTTGAGATAACTGTTACAAAAGTGGCCTCTCCTAAAGCGCCAAAATTAGACAACAAGTTTGCTGAGAAGTTTGGTGAAAAAGACATAGATGCCTTGAAGAAAAGCATGAAAGAGCAGATGCGCGTTGAGATTGACAACCGTCTTGCTAATCAAAATAAAGATGCCTTGTTTGGTGCTTTGTTGGAAGCAAACGACTTTACAGTGCCACAAGGTAGTATTGATGGCGAAGCACAAAATCTTATGCAAGAAATGCAAGAGCGTATGCAGCAACAAGGTATGCCAATGCAGGATATGCCGACCTCTACTTTCAATCCTGAAGCTGAGCGTCGTGTTAAATTAGGCTTATTGATTGCACAAATTTCCAGTGAATATAAACTGACTGCAAGCAAAGAACAAATTGACGCCCAATTAGAAATAATGGCACAAGCTTATGGCGAAAACTCTC
>JAUWPG010000077.1 GCA_030611725.1 Gammaproteobacteria bacterium | reverse complement strand
GTCGTGTAGAAAGGTGTCTTAGCTGTGCCAATTCCACTTGCAACTTGCCTTCAAAAGAGCGCGCCCTAAGAGAAAAAATATCCAAGATGAGCCCGGTACGATCCATCACTTGGCATTCGAGTGATTTTTCTAGATTACGTTCTTGCGAAGGCGACAGTTCAGAAGAAAATATGACTAGGTCTAACTCCAATTCTTTAACCAATTCAGCCAACTCTTCTACCTTTCCTGAGCCAATAAAATATTTAGCACTGGCAAAATTACGACTAACCTTAAGGTTTTTAATCACGATAAGACCCGAGGATTGGGCCAGTTCTGAAAGTTCGTCCATTGCATTATGGACATGTCGATTATTAGGCAACTCTACATAGACTAATAACGTTCGTTCGCCTTGGCCAACTGCATCTTTTTGACGATCAAATAATTCCAACTGCTGTCTCAGGCTGAGCTATTTAACTGGCTTTCTTGGATTTGTCAGAAGATTTATACATCATTAGTGGTGTTTTTTTCTTCTCAACCACAGCTTTGTCAATCACCACTTCATTAACATCATCCAACGATGGTAATTCAAACATAGTGTCTAACAAAAGATCTTCCAAAATAGAGCGCAAACCTCGTGCGCCAGTTTTGCGTTTGATGGCTAATTTAGTAATGGCTAATAAAGCAGATTTTCTAAAGGTTAGCTTTACGCCTTCCATTAAAAATATTTCTTGAAACTGCTTCACCACCGAATTTTTAGGCTTTGTCAGAATTTGAAACAACGCATCTTCATCCAACTCACTGAGTGCAGTTTGCACTGGTAAACGACCTACCAATTCTGGAATCAACCCATATTTAATTAAATCTTCTGGCTCGATCAAGCTAAATAAATCAGTGAGTGTCTTTTCTTTGTTGATGTCTTTCACATCTGCAGAAAAACCAATACCAGTTGCTTTTTCAACACGTCTGCCAATGATTTTATCCAACCCATCAAATGCGCCACCACAAATAAACAAGATCTTTGAAGTATCTACATCAATAGTTTCTTGATTTGGGTGTTTGCGTCCGCCTTGTGGTGGCACTGAGGCCACTGTACCCTCAATCAATTTAAGCATGGCTTGTTGCACGCCTTCACCTGAAACATCACGTGTGATTGAAGGGGAATCAGAACGACGTGAGATTTTGTCAATCTCATCAATAAAAATAATACCGTGTTCAGCGCGATCTGCATCAAAATCACATTTTGATAATAAGCTTTTAATCACATTTTCAACATCGTCACCAACATAACCCGCTTCGGTCAATGTGGTCGCATCAGCAACTGTAAATGGAACATCTAAAATTCGTGCTAACGTTTGTGCTAATAAGGTTTTTCCTGAGCCTGTTGGGCCAATCATTAAAATATTGGACTTGTCTAACTCAACATCATTGGATATGTAACCAGTTTGCAGGCGCTTGTAATGATTGTAAACCGCAACTGATAAAACTTTTTTAGCATGGTTTTGGCCAATCACATATTCGTTTAAAAAATCAGTAAGCTCTTTAGGTGTGTGATCCCAATCTTGATGAACTTCTGTAATTTCTTTTAAGGACTGTTCTTCAATTAAATGATGGCATGACTCAATACATTCGTTACAAATATAGACACCCGGTCCCGCGATTAGACGATCAACTTCAGATTTGGATTTACCACAAAATGAGCAATTAAGCTCTTCAATATCTGCTGCCATGCGTTAAAACTCCTTAACGTTGTGTAAGAACTTTATCAATTAACTTATATTTAGCTGCTTCATCTGCTGACATAAAGTTGTCCCTATCCGTATCTTTTTGAATGGTTTTAATGTTTTGTCCTGTGTGTAACTTCAAAATAAGGTTGAGCTTCTCCCTAACTTTTAGAATCTCTTTTGCATGGATGTCAATATCACTGGCTTGACCAGAGAAGCCACCTAACGGCTGGTGAATCATACATCTTGCATGTGGCAAGGCAAAGCGCTTTCCTTTAGCGCCTGCTGTTAATAACAGTGCGCCCATACTTGCTGCCTGACCAATACATAGTGTCGATATATCTGGCTTAATAAATTGCATGGTGTCATAAATCGCCAAACCTGCAGAAACTGACCCACCTGGAGAATTGATATATAAATGAATATCTTTGTCAGGGTTTTCAGATTCTAAAAATAGCAATTGAGCAACAATCACATTCGCCATGTAATCTTCAACTGGTCCCACCAAAAAAATAACGCGTTCTTTTAAAAGGCGGGAATAAATATCATAAGCACGCTCACCTCTGGCAGATTGCTCAACCACCATTGGGATTTGATTTAGATTCTGTATTGTCATTTATGCTTTTTGTGTTACTTCCTGAAATTTTTTGTTTTTAACAGTGACCGTTGCTTTTTCTAAGAGCACATCTTGCACCATTTTTTCCACCACCAACAATTCAACACTTGAGAGTCTTGAAGGGTCTTCGTTATAGTAGTCTACCATTTGTTGAGAGTTTTCGCCATAAGCTTGTGCCATTATTTCTAATTGGGCGTCAATTTGTTCTTTACTTGCAGTCAGTTTATGTTCACTGGAAATTTGTGCAATCAATAAGCCTAATTTAACACGACGCTCAGCTTCAGGGTTGAAAGTAGAAACCGGCATATCCTGCATTGGCATACCTTGTTGCTGCATACGTTCTTGCATTTCTTGCATAAGGCTTTGTGCTTCGCCATCAATACTGCCTTGTGGCACTGTAAAGTCGTTCGCTTCCAACAAAGCACCAAACAAGGCATCTTTATTTTGATTAGTAAGACGGTTGTCAATCTCAACGCGCATCTGCTCTTTCATGCTTTTCTTCAAGGCATCTATGTCTTTTTCACCAAACTTCTCAGCAAACTTGTTGTCTAATTTTGGCGCTTTAGGAGAGG
>JAUWPG010000010.1 GCA_030611725.1 Gammaproteobacteria bacterium | reverse complement strand
AACTTACCTTAATTTAAAACTGGCTCAAGCATTCTATAATGATGATCAGGTGACAAGTAACACAGTCGATAAAAACACTGGTGTTGGCACTGATTATGATACGAGAAAAAAATACTCAAACATCTTTGCTTCTGCTAATTTCACGCTCGATGATTTTACCTTCAACAACGCATTTCAATATAATCCATCCACCAGTAAAATCGATAAACGCGATAGTTCAATTACTTATTCAGCCAGTCCTAGACAGTTTTTAACACTTGCGCATCATGACAACATAGGTAAAAAATCAGCTGAACTATATGGTGCATATCCAATACTTAACAATGTGCATATTTTCGCCGGCATTAACCGTTCTTTAACGGATTCGATTACCAACAAAGAAACCACTGGTATTGCTTATGAATCCTGCTGTTGGGCATTACGCTTAGCGCACTTTAAGAAACACTTAAGCAATAATAAGAAACACTTAAGCAATAATGATTATGACTATATCACTAAATTTGAATTAGTACTAAAAGGCCTAGCCTCTAGCACACCGGATCTTGCTAGACGCCTAGAAAAAGACATACCAAATTATCTAAGCAACCTTGATGATTAAACCAATAAAACTATTACTAGCACCACTATTTGCCTTAGCGTTTAGCGCAATAGCAATGCCTAACAGTATTGTAGCGATTGTTAATGACGATCTAATCACTTTAGATTCAATTATTGAAGACACTAAACCCTCCTTTACTAAAGCACAAAAAATGCAACTGCTAGATCAAAAAATCGACTTAATATTACAATTGCAAGAAATAAAAAAAATTGGTATCGAGCCAAAAGCTGAATCCGTCAATACTGCACTAAATAATATTGCTTCACAAAATGGCTTAAATTTGACGCAATTAAAAACAAATGTACAATTTGGTGAAATCTATAACAACGTCATTAATCAACTATCGTTAATCGGTCTTAAGCAGATCGCCTTAAAAAAAGCAGATATACAACTAACGGCTGCTGAAGTCAAGGCTGAACTTGCCAAAAACAAAAAACCAAGCAGCTCAAACACTTTAAAAAAACAAGTTAAAATTGCGCAAATAGCAATCGACTCAATTGATCAAACTGATTCGTTATTAAAATCTAAAGATGTGCTAATTAAACAACTCTTAACGGGTCTTAGCGACAAAATTAACAAAGGGGAGTCTTTCTCTAGTTTGGCTAAATTACACTCTCAAGACCCTTCTTACAAGAATGGTGGTGAATCTGACTGGTTGATGATGGACGATCTGCCTGCAGTATTTAAAAAAGAAATTGATAAACTTTCAAAAGGGAAGCTGTCTAAACCATTTAAAGTAGGTCAGGGCTGGAAAATCATTAAAATTATTGACACCAGAGAACATATTGACACCAAAGAGATTGACACTCACATTAGAAATATTAAAATAAAACTCATTAAAATAAAGCAAAATTCCTACTTTAAAAAATGGGTAAAAACACTGAGAAAGGGTGCTTATATAGAGATCTTTGATCACAAGCTTTAATACATTATCCATGTCTAAATCAATTACTATCTTTGGGTTTCATGCGATCCAAGCACAATTAGACTCTAGCCCTGAATGCCTACTCAAAGTTTTCACCTTAAATAATCGCAACGACAAACGCCTTAACACGCTAATATCACAGCTAGATCAACTTGGTATTCATACACAGCAATCCAGTAAACAACAACTAGACAAACTCACCAAAAACCAAACACATCAAGGCATTGCTGCTGAAATATTATTACCCGCCCTGCCTAATCAGGATAGCTTAATGCATTATGTTAAAAAACTTGAAAAATCTAGTTTGATACTAATATTAGATTCTATTCAGGATCCAAGAAATCTTGGTGCTTGCTTGCGTAGCGCTAATGCTGCAGGTGTTGATTGCGTGATAATCAATAAAGACGGCTCAGCGCCAATTAATGCACTCGTACACAAAACTTCAGCGGGTGCACTTAATCAACTGAAAATATTTTCTGTCACTAACTTATCACGCACAATCAAAGCACTTAAAGAACAAAACATTTGGATAATCGGTTTAGATGGCGCAACCAATCAATCGATTTATCAGGTTGATCTAAGCACCTCAACTGCAATTGTTATGGGCGCTGAAGGCTCTGGATTGCGCTTACTGACTAAAAAATCTTGTGATCAATTGGCCATGATTCCAATGCAAGGCAATGTTGAGAGTTTGAACGTCTCTGTTGCAACGGGTATTGCTTTATTTGAAGCCAGCAGACAGCGCAATGTTTAACCCGACATGCATCAAAAAAACTTAATACCTAAAAGCTGGTTTTTTTGGTAAAATTGTCAAGTTTTTGCAGTTTTAATGAAACAAGGAATACCAGAGAGGATTAAGCTTTTTAAATTCGCTTCTAGATCGATGAATTTTTCACACATTTACCAAGTGAAAGATTTCCCTAGAATTGGCGCTTTAGTTAGCAATGTTGACGCCCCAGTTAATGTGGAGCTTGACTTTAGTTTGGTCGATCATAAAATCCCCTGTATTAAAGGTAAAATCAAACTGAATGTGGCACTTACCTGTCAACGTTGTTTAAATGATGTCAGTATTCGTTTACAACCTAATTTTCAGCTTGCTTTTTTGCAAAATGAACAACAAGGTGAAGAGTTAGACTCTAACTTTGAGACAATTCTTAATGCTGACGAAGAGTTTTCGACCATAGAATTTATAACGGATGAAGTGTTGATATCTATTCCGATGATCCCCATGCATGAGCATGAATGTGCATCGTATAAAGAAGAGACACAACTGATAGAAGAACAAAAGCGTGAAAACCCTTTTGCAATATTGAAACAATTAAAAAACTCAACTAAGGAGTAAAAAAATGGCTGTACAAAAAAGTAGAAAAACCCCTTCAAAAAGAGGCATGCGTCGTTCACATAATGCACTAGTAACTCCAGCATTTTCTGAAGATCAAGAAACTGGTGAGATCCACTTGCGTCACCATGTGACTGCTGACGGTTATTACCGTGGCAAAAAAGTCATCAAGACAGTAGAAGACATTCAAGAAGTAGAAGCAGAAGCTTAAGTCTTATGACTATCAGGGTATCAATTGATGCCTCAGGAGGAGATCGTGGGATACCTGCTACAATTACAGCGGGTCTTAAAGCCTTGAGTGTATTTCAAGATTTGCACCTGTATTTTGTAGGTGACGAATCTGCTATTAAAGTAGAGCTTAAACAACACCCATCCAGTCAACAACTGTCTAACAGATTTAATATTACTCACGCCAGTGAAGTGATTGCCATGGACGAATCACCTTCAAGCGCACTTCGTAAAAAGAAAGACTCATCAATGCGTGTCGCTATTAACTTAGTCAAAGACGAAACTGTTGATGCTTGTGTCAGTGCTGGGAATACCGGTGCATTAATGGCAATTTCTCGCTTTGTACTAAAAACTATTAAAGGTATTGACCGCCCTGCGATCATGGGGCGTATACCAACCATGATAGGTCATACTCATATGCTCGACTTAGGCGCTAATGTCGATTCTAAACCTAAAGCCTTGCTTGAGTTTGCCATCATGGGCTCTATTGCCGTTGAATATACTGAAGGCATTATCTCACCTACGGTAGGTTTACTTAATATCGGCGAAGAGGAAATGAAAGGTAATAACAATATTAAAAAAACAGCGGAATTGCTCAAAGCTTCCAACCTTAATTATGTTGGATTTATTGAGGGTGATGACATATACAAAGGTGTAGTTGATTTAGTGGTGTGTGATGGATTTGAAGGTAATATTGCCCTTAAAGCATCTGAAGGCGTAGCTGCAATGATGGGTCACTATCTTAAACAAGCTTTTACTAGAAACATCTTTAGCAAAATCATTGCTTTAATTGCAACGCCAGTTTTAAAAGATTTTAAATCCAGCCTTGATCCTGGGCAATACAATGGCGCTAGCCTGTTAGGCCTTCGCGGTGTTGTGATTAAGAGCCACGGTGGTGCTGATGCTGATTCATTTTTTCAAGCAATTAAAGAAGCCTACCTTGAGGCGCAAGCTAAAATTACTGAAAAAATAGCTGATCAGGTTTCTTTAGAATTAGGCAATCAACAAAGTGAATAACAACCATGAGTAAATTTGCAAGAATTATTGGTACTGGCTCTTACTTGCCGCCCAAAGTTGTCACTAATGATGACCTATCTAAAACCATTGACACGTCTGATGAGTGGATCCGAACTCGGACTGGTATTCAAGAAAGACGAGTTGTAACTGATGAATCTACATGCGATCTGGCCGTTATTGCAGCAAATAATGCTCTTGAGATGGCAGGCGTTGATGCCAGCGAGTTAGATTTAATCATTCTTGCTACAACCACACCTGATAAGATATTTCCAGCAACCGCAACCATGCTGCAAACTGCCATTGGTGCATCTTGCCCTGCTTTTGACTTACAAGCCGTTTGTGCTGGCTTTATCTTTGCGCTCACAACCGCTGAACAATACATCAAGACTGGTGCAGCCAACAAAGTATTAGTAGTTGGCAGTGAAACACTATCCAGAATTGTTGATTGGAATGATCGCTCAACTGCCATTTTATTTGGCGATGGCGCCGGTGCTGTTGTTCTTAGTGGCAGTGAAGAAACTGGTATCTTACATTCAAAGCTATATAGTGATGGTAATTATTTATCTTCACTACAAGTCAGCAATAACTACATCAACGAAACCGGCTTTATTGAAATGGCAGGTAACGAAGTTTTTAAAATTGCAGTGAGTCGTTTATCATCTTTGGCAGAAGAAACACTCAGTGCATGTAACATGACTTCAGAAAATCTAGATTGGATGGTGCCTCATCAAGCTAATATTCGCATCATCTCTGCAGTGGCAAAACGCATTAAAACCCCAATGGATAAAGTGGTTGTTACTCTAGAAAAACATGGCAACACTTCAGCAGCGTCAATTCCTCTAGCACTAGATACAGCTGTTCGTGATGGCCGCATTCAAAAAGGGCAGACCTTACTATTTGAAGGTATTGGCGGGGGCTTTAGTTGGGGTAGTATTTTAGTAAAATTTTAAAACGCTCTATCTTGTAATTGCAAGGTAAGTTTTTTTAAATGGGTCGCGTCTACACTTAACAAATCCAAACCATTCATCGCACTTATATACAAACTTTTATATTCTATTTTCGAAGCCTCTAAGCCCAATAGTGCCGGATAAGTTGGCTTGTCTTTCTCTGCATCAGAGTTTTGTTTTTTACCAAGCACATCTTCAGGCGTAAGCACATCAAGTACATCATCTTGAATTTGGTATGCCAAGCCAATATCTTGTGAAAAATTTTCTAATATCTGCTGGTCTTCAGAATTACATTCTGAAATCAATGCACCCAACTTAACTGCACAGCTCAAAAGTGAACCGGTTTTCTTTTTATGCATATTTTTTAAAATACTTATATCAACCGATTTTGACACCACAGATAAATCAATTGATTGCCCTTCTGCCATATCAAAAGCTGCATGTGTTAATGCTTGTAATAAAGCAATCCTCACCTTGGCTGACAGATGCTCATCAGTGGCCAACACTTCAAATGCCAACGCTTGTAATCCATCACCCGCTAAAATTGCTTGTGCTTCGCCAAATTGCTTATGACATGCGGGCTGATTATGACGAATATCATCATTATCCATGGCAGGTAAATCATCGTGAATCAATGAATATGCATGAATCAGCTCTACGGCACAAGCGCTTGCATCTACTGTGTTCATGTCTGTGCCAAAAGTATGAGCCACCGCATAAGTTAAAATAGGCCTAAAGCGTTTACCACCAGATAAAACACTGTAGCGCATAACTTCTGTCAAACTGCCTTGATTAGACAGGTATTGGCTTAAATGTTGATTAACACGTCCAGTGTAATGATCAAAATTCATTGATTACACTTAGTCGAGTGGTTTTTGTGTTTGATAGCCATCATCAGCACTCAAAAGTGCGATTTTTTGCTCTGCTTCGCTTAACGCTGTTTGGCATTGACGTGTTAATTGTACGCCTTGCTCAAAATACTTAAGTGAATCTTCCAAGCTTAAATTACCAGACTCCATAGTCTTAACAATATCTTCAAGATCTAACAAGCCTTTATTAAAATCAAATTTCTTTGTCATATTATCTTTCTCCGCCACCGCCGGCTTTATTGAGTATTTTATCCATTAACCGTGCTGGTAGTAATCTAATCAACAACGCAAACAACTTGGTTGGAAAAGTAACGTGGTAATGAATTTTTGAGCGCTTTACACTCAATGCATGTATACAACATTTTAGCACTGCTGTTGCTGGTAAAGTAAAGTCTGCCAATTCTTCAGATTGTAAGCGTTCAATCATTTTTTTATAATTTTCCTGGTAATCACTATTTGCCATATCAACATGCTGCATAAAAGCCTTGTAGGCATTAATTCTAAATTTGGATTCAATCGGCCCTGGTTGAATTAAGGACAGCTGTATGTTAGTGTTTGATAACTCTAATCGTAATGTATTTACCAAGCCCTCTATGGCAAATTTAGAAGCATTATAAGGCCCTCTAAATGGCATCGCCACAAAACCCAACACAGAGCTTAAATAAACAATTCTACCTTCATTGTTTGATTTCATTTTTGGTAACACTAAATTAGTCAACTCATGCCATCCAAACACATTGGCTTGAAACTGAGCCTCCAAGACTTGACGAGAAATATCTTCTAACGCCCCTACTTGCCCGTAAGCGCCATTATGAATCAAACCATACAAATCATCAGTTTGTTCAAAAACTGCCTTAACTGCTGTATTAATTGACGCAGAGGATGATAAATCTAGCACAAAGGCTTCGAAACCTTGTTGTTTGAGCTGAACAACATCTGCTGCTTTTCTAGCGGTGGCGAATACCTGATAACCTTCATGCTTTAAACCCTTAGCCAAACACAGTCCAATGCCACTAGAACAGCCCGTAATCAGGACCGATTTCATTGCTGAACTTTGGTCCAAAATTTTGCAACGTCTTTAAGCTCAGGATTAATACTTTGCGAGCGCAATATCAAAAAATCATAAGCCATTCTAAACCTAGGATTCTGGAGCAAGTCATCCACTTTCTTAGGATCTTTACGCTCAAGTATAGATTGCATCATCCAAATATCTCTAATTCTTGCAGTGAGCCACTTTGGTAACGATACTTGCTTAATCTGATTAATAATAACCTCTTCAGAAGCTTGTGTCATTGCCAAGTAAAATGATCGTTGTTTTTTATTAATGATTGTAAAGCGTTCGTTTTGTGACTGCCATAAAAACACTGCAAATAAAAAAGCGGGTGTTACTGGTTTGTTTTGCTTAATACGGGCAGAAGTGTTAAGCAATGCTTTTTTAATAAAGTCATTTTTATGAGTTTGTTTAAATAGATGCTCTAACAAGCCGTATTTTTCAAGTTTTTCATAGACGTCAAATGCATATTCATTATGAAATAATTTAATACACTCTTCATATAATCGTGCTGGCGAAATATTACTTAGCAGTGGCGCTTGATTTAAGATACAAGTTTTGATGTCATTACTAAGTTTGGCGCCTAATTTCGAATGAAAGCGAACAGCTCTAATCATGCGCACTGGGTCTTCTTCAAAGCGCAACTTGGCATCCCCAATCATATGCATTTCTTTGGCTTCAAGATCTTTTAAACCACCCACAAAGTCGATCACTTCATGCTTATGCATATCATAATATAGAGCGTTAATATTGAAATCTCGACGCACCACATCGTCTTCAAGTGTGCCATAACAATTATCACGCACGATTACACCGCTCTTAGCAGTTTGTACTTGACCAGAACGAAACGTTGCAACTTCAATAAAATGACGTGCGGAAAACATCACATGCACTAGGCGAAAACGCCGACCAATAAGGCGTGAACGTTTAAACAATTTGTGAACTTGTTCGGGTTTGGCGTTGGTTGCTACATCGAAGTCTTTCGGCTCCAACCCTAATAATAAATCCCTAACACAGCCACCCACCAGATACACTTCAAACCCAGCTTTATGAATGGTATTAACCACTCTAACTGCGTCTTGATCTAAGAGTTTTTTGTCAAATTTAATGCTTTGACGAATAGGTTTCATATAAAAATCTATAAGTGTTGTAGGTCAACCACAGGTCTGGGCGCCCAATCGTTATGCTGATGCTCAGCAACAATCGTGGTATACACACCACCACGTACATTAAAAATTGCTTTAAGACGCATAAAACGTGGATTGGTTGCCAGCACCAAATCATCCAAAATTTGATTAGTAACTGCCTCATGAAAAGCCCCTTCATCGCGAAATGACCAGATATACATCTTTAGAGATTTGAGCTCAACACAAGATTGATCAGCAATATATTCTAAATGCAAGGTGGCAAAATCAGGCTGTCCTGTTTTTGGGCATAAACAAGTAAATTCAGGTATGTCTATCTGAATCACATAATCACGATCTGCATTGGGATTGTTGAAAATTTCTAAAACTTTACTAGGCTTGCTTGACATTGGTTTTGTCCTTTATAGAAAATTGCTCAGCTATTTTATCAACATAATGGGCAAATTTCCCATGCCGATAAGAATAGAAGGCAAAAATAAATAATAACATAAATAAGTGCACCCACCAGAGCCCAACTACTGGCAATGATTCCCCGCGCTCTAGGGTTGATTTAGCAATTAACAAGGCATTGTTATATAAGATGAAAATCACTACACCAAATAACATGCCTAAATTTTTACCTCCTCTAGGAGAGGCCTTGCCCAATAAAATTCCTAAAGCAGATAGAAGTAAAATACTGATTGGTTGTGAGAGTCGCCATTGTAATTCTGCTATTTCCTTTAAGTCATCAGAATAAAACAAATCCATGCTATTTTTTCCTTCAGTTTTTATATCACTACTAGTAACAGACTGCTCGACTTTGCCATCAATAATCTGTAAATCATATAAACCAAATTTGAGAATTTTCTTATTCTCTTCACCCGGAAAGCCATGATAACGCGTTCCATCTTTGAGACGTAAATAAACACTATTGGATATAGAATCTGTATATTTTTGCGCTTGTTTTGCTAGCGTAATAATAGACTCTTCGCCCACCAAAGTATAAATGAAAATCTCTTCCATTTCTTGATCATTACCATCTTCTCCTGAGCTAACCTTAGAAGCGTAAAAAACAATATCTCCATTTTTAAACTCTTGGAATTCGCCCTCTTTGATAAATGAAAATTTCGAAGCACTTTCAGTTTGGTCCATGATTAAAGCTCTTTGCTGTTTAGACCAAGGCACTATAACCGCGGTTAAAAATAAAACAAACAGAAAAATTGAAAGTACAATTGGTTGTATAAATTTCATGAAATGCTTATCACCTAAGCCTAGAGAGTTCATTACAATTGCCTCGGAGCTCTTATACAGTCTACTCACTGCTAAAATAATAGCCAAAAACAAAGACAATGATAGGATTAAAGGAGTGTCTCTAATCATTTTAAAACCAATCAGTGGAAACAAGTCAGTCACAGAAACGCCCTGCTTAAGACTTTCCTTGATCACCAAAACCAATTGATTGCCAAACACAACTAAGCCAATCACAATAAAAACAGCTGCCAACAATATCAACACATTGCGCATTAAGTATTTAGCAAGAATGGTATTACAAGGCTTAAAGATAGATGGAAGTTTCATTATCTAAGTATAAGTCAAGAAAGTTGAACAGTGTTATTTCTTCTGCGACATAGATGAGAAGAACTCATCATTCGTTTTGGTCAATTTCAAACGGTCAATTAAGAATTCTGCCGCTTGTACGGTATCCATCGGATGCAAAATCTTACGTAAGATCCACATCTTTTGTAGTTCTTTTTCATCAGTAATAAGCTCTTCACGACGTGTGCCTGAAGCATTGATATTAATAGCTGGGAAAATACGTTTTTCACTTAAGCGACGATCAAGATGCAACTCCATGTTGCCCGTACCTTTAAATTCTTGATAGATCACCTCATCCATCTTTGAGCCAGTGTCAATTAGTGCAGTAGCAATAATGGTAATACTGCCACCATTCTCAATATTTCTAGCCGCACCAAAGAAACGCTTTGGGCGTTGCAATGCGTTAGCATCCACACCACCCGTCAGCACCTTGCCTGATGATGGTGCAACGGTATTATATGCGCGCGCAAGACGAGTAATAGAGTCTAGCAAAATAATAACATCTTTTCCCTGCTCTACACGTCTTTTTGCCTTGTTGATAACCATTTCAGCTACTTGAACATGGCGTTTTGCCGGCTCATCAAATGTTGAAGCAATGACTTCACCACGCACAGTGCGCTCCATCTCTGTTACTTCTTCAGGACGCTCATCAATCAACAATACAATCAATTCACACTCAGGGTGATTACGAGAGATTGAAGAAGCAATATTTTGCATTATCATGGTTTTACCAGCCTTAGGCGGTGCGACCAACAAACCCCTCTGACCTTTACCAAAAGGTGCCACAAGGTCAATTATTCGAGCAGTAATATCCTCAGTACCGCCATTACCAATCTCTAAATTAATACGTTCATCCGGGTGTAGTGGTGTTAATGAAGCAAAAGGAATTCGATTTCTAACGTTATCTGGATCTTCACCATTCACCTCGGATACTTTAACCAAAGCAAAATATTTCTCACCTTTTTTAGGAGCGCGAATCTTGCCTGTCACTAAATCACCGGTTGATAAATTAAAACGTCGAACCTGGTTAGGAGAAACATAAATATCATCTGGGCCTGACACATAAGAATCATCTGCAGATCTTAAAAATCCATAACCTTCTTGCAAAATATCAAGCACACCATCACCCAAAACCTCTTCATCATTAGACGCTTTGGTTTTTAAAATTGAGAAAATAAGCGTTTGTTTTTTGGCACGAGAGATATTTTCGATACCTAAAGATTGTGCCAATTCTAATAATTCAGCAGGTGTAGAGCTTTTGAGTTCAGATAGTTTCATGAATTTTCCAATGAGTGTGAAAAGAGAAAGTGTCAGCCAGATTAGCCAACATGAATGCGCAAATATGCGATAAAAAAATAATTAACCGTCATGGTTAATCGCTTATGTTAGATGCTCGCGTCAATAAAAGCACTTAATTCTGCTTTAGATAAAGCGCCCATTTTGGTTGCTTCAACCGCACCATCTTTAAAAATCAACATGGTTGGAATACCGCGAATACCGTACTTTGGTGGTGTTTGACTATTTTCATCAACATTAACTTTTGCAATAACAACCTTGCCATCATATTCATCGGCAATTTCATCTAATACGGGTGCTAATGCTTTACAAGGTCCGCACCATGGCGCCCAAAAATCTACTAAAACTACTTGTGATGAACTAACAACATCTGCTTCAAAAGAGGCGTCTGTTACTACTTTAATTTTGTCGTTCATAATTTGTATAAAATTTATCTGAAAGGATTAAATTACAGCAGAAGAGCTGTGATAATGATGTTGCAAATTATATCGTTTATTTCGCCTTTGTGCCATTATTTTACAATTTTTCTTCAAGCGCTTGTTTTAATTGCTTTTCTTTTGTCGAACTCAGTGGTTGCTTCTTACTGTCACTAACAAAGAAAATATCTTCTACACGCTCACCTATCGTTGAAATTCTGGCATTCACCAAGTGAATGTTAAGTTGATGAAAAATATAGGCAATATTAGACAAAAGACCTTGTTTGTCAATCACATTAATCTCTACTTGAGTTAAGTTCCATTTTTCATTATAAGAAAATACAATTTGCATTTTGTGGTCGAAATGACGATGCGTGTATTTAGCGCCCACCTCTTTAACATCAATACTCATTTGTGCAAGTTCATCCTCTATAGTCTGGTTGATGTTAATTTGCGCCAAAATATCATCTTGTAATACGCTGATAGTGTTGTAGGCCTTATTGTCTTTGGTGGTTAAGATCTTCGCATCTACAATGTCTAAACCTAATTTTTCAATAATGCTTACTAATTTAAAAAACAAACCTTTTGAATCGTCTCCATAAACAAAAATGTCTACCACGTTGTTTTCTGACAAACGCGAAGAAACCCTAATAGACTTATCTGTTGGTTTCATCAATAACCATAAATGCCATAAGATATCTTCCATCTCAAAGCGTAAGAAATAATCCTCAGGCAAGACTAAAAGTATCTCCTCAAGATGCCCCACATCTTGACCTTGTTTATGCACTTCGTTAATCACCGCTTGCTTAATACTTTGAATCTGTTTTTCCACACTCGGTGGTTTAACCGCGCCACTCAATAAATGTTCTTTGGTTTTATAAAATAATTTTTGCAGCAATGCGTCTTTCCAACCATTCCATAAGTCAGCCCTAGTCGCACGAATATCTGCCACGGTTAACAAATATAAAAACTCTAAAAATTCAACCGAGCCAACCGCTTTGGAAAAAGCATTAATTACCTCAAAATCTTCTAAATCTTGTTTTTGTGCAATTTGTGACATTAATAAATGTTGTTCAACCAGGCCCGCTACTAATGTCACATCATTTGCTTGAAGCTGATGATGCTTACAAAAATTACGCGCATCTTCGGCGCCTAATTTCGCATGATCACCGCCTCGCCCTTTGGCAATATCATGAAATAATCCGGCCAAAAACAACAATTCTGGTTTTTTAATAGCTTTGGCAATGTCACTACATAACTCAAATTCTTTGGAAAAATCAGTTACAAAAAAACGTCTTAAGTTACGGATCACAAACAGTGTGTGCTGATCTACGGTATAAGCATGGAATAGATCATATTGCATCAAGCCAGTTATCTTTCCAAATGCAGGAATATAGTGCTCTAATACGCCATAACGATTCATCAGCTTTAACGCTTTATTAACGCCACGTTTTTGTTGTAATAGCTCAATAAACAAGCGATTATTCTGCCGTTTTTTGTAAAAATTAGCATCAATTAATTCAATATCGAGCTGCATTTGTCTCAGAGTATTGGCACTAATACCGCGAATATAACTGTGCCTAGCAATCAATAAAAAAATTTCAATAAAAGTACTGGGTTCTTTTTTAAATACCCCATCACTGGTGGCTTGAATATAGCCGTAACTAATCACAAAACGTTCGTTTAGATTTTGTGTGTGCAACACCCTATCTTCTAACAACTGTAGCAAAATATCATTTAAACGAGAGACTTTAGTCACTGTTTGATAATAGTCTTTCATAAATTGCTCAACCGCCATCGTGTCGGTATCAACATAACCCAAAACACTCGCCACTTCTTTTTGATACTGAAAGGCAATACGATCTTCTCGACGTTTTGCAATTACATGCAAAGCGAAGCGCACCTTCCACAAAAATAACTGCCCTTGCTTTAATAGATTGTATTCGTGTTCGCTGAGGTAGGATTTTTCAACCAAATCAGACAAAAGATTAACATCAAAATACCACTTTGCCACCCAAATAACGGTTTGAATGTCTCGAAGACCACCTGGGCTTTCTTTTAAATTTGGCTCAAGATTGTAAGCTGTATTTGAATAATTAAGATGACGGTTGTGTTGCTCTTTTTGCTTTTCGACCAAAAATGATTGGCTTGACCAGTTGCTCGCCTTAATCATAGCCTTCATCTTTAAAAATAAAGATTTTTTACCAATTAATAGGCGTGATTCGAGCAAATTTGTCACCACGCTTAAATCATCAATTTCTACAACACAGTCATTAATATCACGTGTTGCATGCCCTACCTCTAACCCCACGTCCCATAAAAAAGTTAAAAATTGAGAAATGCTCTCTTGATATTCGTCGTGTGAGCTATTTGGAATCAATATCAACATATCAATATCGGAATACAGATGCAGTTCGCTCCGACCATAACCACCAACAGCAACCAGACTAAGCTTGTTGTTCATCCTAAAAGCTTGCCAGATATCTCTCAATAAAGCGTCAATACCATCACTGCGCTCGCGCACTAACACTTCAGCTAAAGATGAATTCTTTAAAAAATCCGTTTCTAGCGACTGCTGGAGAGTTTGATATCTGGTTTTAAAGTCATCTAAATTCATGGCTAGATGATAACTGATTAATCGTCTATTTGCGTAATATAATTAAGGGCCATATTAAGACGAGCAAGCGTTCTTTTCTTGCCCACAAGTTCAGCCACAACATCAATACTACCCGCATTACCAGTGCCACTTAGTGCCAATCTAAATGGCTGACCAGCCTTGCCAAAGCCAACACCTTGCTCTTCACACACTTGCTTAACAATGGTGTGAATTTCTTCACTAGACCAATCTTCTAGTTCTGTGTATTTTGCAATCAAGGCTTCAATAATTGGCTGTGTTGCTGGCTTAAATTGTTTACTGGCAGATTTCTCATCAAACCGATCAAAGTCTTGATAAAACATTTTTACACCCTGCGTCATTTCAACCAAAGTTTTAGATCGCTCTCTTAGAGCATTAATTACTTTAACAATATCGGGCCCTTGGCTCACATCAACTGATTGCTCATTTAAGTGCCAATCTAGTTGATCGACTAAATGCTGAATATCGGCTGTTTTAATGTATTCTTGATTCAGCCATAATAATTTTTCTTGATTAAAACTACCCGGCGCTTTATTAACATTCTTAAGTTCAAACAGCTTAATCATCTCATCGACAGAAAACACCTCTTGATCACCATGTGACCAACCCAAACGCACTAAATAATTAAGCAATGCTTCAGGCAAAAACCCTGCATCACGATAAGCCATCACGCTCACTGCACCGTGGCGCTTTGAAAGTCTAGCACCATCACTACCTAAAATCATTGGCAAGTGTGCAAATGTTGGCAAGTCCCAGCCTAATGATGTATATAAATTGATTTGCCTAGGGGTGTTGTTAATATGATCATCACCACGAATGACGTAATCAATTTCCATGTCATGATCATCTACCACTACGGTTAAGTTGTAAGTTGGTGTGCCATCACTACGTGCAATAATCAAATCATCCAATTCTTTATTGTGAACATTGATTTCACCCTTGACCAAATCTGAAAATACCACATTGCCCTCAGCTGGATTACGAAAACGTACCACACCTGAAATTAAATTTTTATGCTGACAATGGCCGTCATATTTGGCTTTTTCACCCTTGGCCATTAGTTCATCGCGCAAGGTTTGTAAGCGCTCTGGCGAACATTCACAATAATAAGCCTTGTCTTCATCTATAAGTTGTTGAATAATCGCTTTGTAACGATCAAACCGATCAGTTTGGTAATAAGGCCCTTCGTCATAAGTAAGGCCTAACCACTGCATGCCGTCCAAAATCGCATCTACTGAAGCCTGGGTAGAGCGCTCTCGGTCAGTATCTTCGATACGTAAAATAAATTGACCTTGTTGTTTCTTTGCCCACAGCCAGACAAACAATGCCGTCCTAGCGCCGCCAATATGTAAATAACCTGTTGGAGAAGGGGCAAATCTTGATTTCATTAATACACCTTAAGCATTTTTTTCAGCGCGTGCATACCAGGCCTGCGCCTTGTCTATATCTTGTGGCACTTCCTTGCCATCTTCGTACAACATGCCTAACGCATACATTGAACCTGGCAAATCAAAGTCAGCCGCTTTTTCGAACCATTCAATGGCCTGATTAATGTCTTTCTCAACACCTTCACCTGTCATATAAGCTACGCCAATCATATGATAAGCAAAAACATGCTCCTGCTTAGCGGCACTCATAAAATTTTCAAATGCCAAAGTTTGATTCTCAACCATGCCTAGGCCATTCATTTGCATCATACCTAAACGCCACAATGATTCAGCATTACCCTGAGCTGCAAGTGGTGCCAGCAACTGATAAGCCATTGAAAAATTTTTCGAATCAAAAGCGGCTACACCACTATTAAGGTCTGCTGAGAAAGCATCAGTTTCATTAGAATTTGGCATTATTATTATAGATTTATAAAAAGAGTAATTTTACACAATTATAAGCACTGCTTGCAAAACTCATACGTGCAATCTGCTTAAAATCGTTTGGGTATAATGCAATGATTACATAATCAAACACATAGCTCTAAGTAATGGAATTCAATCAACAAGAAGCCAATCATAACAGCATTGTTTCTGTGAATGATTCACAAATCAAATTAGCCTATACCACCTTACAAACACCTTGTTTTATTTCACCTAATTACCATACTCAAGTTGAAATAACGTCATTAGATCAATTAGATAAAACTGTCTTGTTTCCTTTAAGCTCACAAGATGATATTGACCTTTTAATTATTGGTACAGGCGCCACTGGTCAATTCTTAAATCCAAAACAACAAGTGGCGATTCAACAAATGGGTATTGGTGTTGAGAGTATGAATAGTGAGTCTGCTTGTCGTAGCTTTAATCTATTATTGTCTGATGTGCGCTTAGTGGGTTTACTGCTATTATGACACGTACATTGCTTGGGGAAATTCGTCAATTTTGGCATTATTTTAAAATGGACAGCATTCTGTTTTTTTTATTAATAGGGGTAAGCGTCTTTGGTCTAATAATGCTATATAGTGCAAGCGCAAACTCTACTGTCCTGCTACACAAACAGATCGTACATTTTGCACTGGCAATTAGTGTTATGCTGGTGATTGCACAAATCCCGCCCTATCTGTTCAAGCGCTACTCTCCTTACCTTATGATATTTGGTATTTTTTTACTGATCTTGGTTTTACTATTTGGATCTAGTAGTGGTGGTGCACAGCGTTGGCTAGACCTTGGTTTTGTACGCTTTCAGCCTTCAGAATTAATGAAAGTGATAGTACCAATTGCCATTGCCTCTATTTTAAGTGAAACAACTTTACCACCAAAACCTCTACCAATGTTTATTTCAATTATTTCTATCATTGTGATTGTTTTACTCATTGCCAAACAGCCTGATCTAGGCACTTCAATACTCATTGGCGCCAGTGGAATTTATGTGTTGATATTTTCAGGCATTCGTATTCAAATTATCAAACACAATCGCTGGCTCAATTTTGGCTCAATAGGGGTAATAATTGGTGGCAGTGGTTACGTTGCTTGGAATTACCTACTCATGGCTTATCAAAAAAAACGTATCCTTACCTTGATCAACCCAAGCTCTGATCCACTAGGGTCGGGCTACCATATCTTACAATCTAAAATCGCCATTGGTTCAGGTGGTTTGTTTGGCAAAGGAATCGAACAAGGGCAATCAGATCTTAACTTCTTACCTGAGAACACTACCGACTTTATCTTTGCTGTTATTGCTGAAGAATTAGGTTTTATAGGGGTGTTGTTCTTGTTGTCTATTTATGGCTTAATTATTTACCGTTGCTTTATCATATCACTTGAATCCGATGAAACCTTTTCAAAACTACTCGGTGCTAGCTTGACGCTAATATTCTTCACTTATATCTTTGTTAATATTGGTATGGTTTCAGGGTTATTACCTGTAGTGGGTATACCATTACCACTAATCAGTTACGGTGGTTCATCGCTAATCACACTGATGGCCAGTTTTGGTATTATTATGTCTATCCGAAAACACAAGTCACCTACTTATCTTTCTAAATTTTAATTAGATGCTAAAAATATTCGCTCTATCGATATTACTATTATCATCAGCCATTTTCTCCAAAACCCTACCGGCGACACATTTTAAATCTACACAAAGTTTCATTAATAAAATGGTGAAAGATCATGGTTTTAATAAAAATGAATTGTTGATTATTTTTTCTAAAATTAACCTTGCCTTCGCTGACAAAACCAAGAAGAAGGTCTCCAATCAAACCAAAAGAAAGCGCATGACTTGGGATAAATACAAAACACTCTTTATAACCGAAAAGCGCATCAACGATGGCTTACAATTTTGGCAGGATAACTTGTCCACCATAAAGCGAGCTGAAACCACCTATAACGTTCCCAGTGAAATCATTGTTGCTATTCTTGGTATTGAGACCAACTATGGCACTAAAAAAGGCACACACCCAACTTTAGAAACATTGGCAAAGCGATCCTTTGGCAACTATCGTAGAAAAAAATTCTATCAAAAAGAATTAGAGGCTTTCTTGCTTATGTCTCGTCAACACGCTATTCCACCCCTATCTGTTCATGGGTCATATGCAGGGGCAATGGGTTACCCTCAGTTTATCGCCAGCTCAATTCAACATTACGCTGTCGATTTTGATCAGGATGGAAAAATAGATCTATTCTCCAATCCGATTGACGCCATTGGCTCAATTGCCAATTATTTTGACAAGCACCAATGGCATGACAATGGTGAGATTGCACGACCTATATCATTAAACACTCAACATCTAAAGTATGCCAAAAAATCAACCAATAAACCTAAAAAAAATGCCCAGTATTGGCGTAATAAAGGGTTTAATATCGACTCAGATATTGCCGATAAAACCAAGCTTGCTTTTATTCAATTGCCACAAGAAGAAAAAAACGAAACATGGCTCACTTTTTGGAATTTTTACGTACTAACCCGTTATAATCACGATAATAGATATGCCATGACTGCCTATCAATTATCAGCACAATTGAGTCAACGGTTCAATTTAAACAACCATTAATATTAATATAATTATAAAACATCAAATACTTATGAAAAAAATATCCACACTGCTAATCCTTACTGGTGTTGTTACCACTCTTAACACTCAAGCGGCAATTTTTATTACGCCAAAAGCACCGTCAATTAATACAGCAGCTTATACTGTACTTGATCATCATTCTGGTGTTGTCATTGCCTCAAGTAATGCCGATGTGAAACGTTCGCCAGCCAGTCTAACCAAACTCATGACTGCCTACGTGGTTTTTCAATTGATCAAAGATGGTCGTGCCAGTTTAGAAGACGATGTCAAAATTAGTGAAAAAGCTTGGAAAACAGGGGGTTCAAAAAGTTTTATTGAAGTTGGAAAATCCATCAAACTGGAGGTCTTACTTAAAGGCATGATCATCCAATCAGGCAATGATGCCGCCGTAGCACTAGCAGAACATATTGCTGGCACTGAAGGCACTTTTGCGACCTATATGAATGAATACGCAAAAGAACTAGGCATGAATAACACACGCTTTGAAAATGCCTCTGGCCTACCACATGCTGAACAATACACAACTGCTGCAGATACAGCACTACTGGCCTCAGCCTCCATTAGAGACTTTCCTCAATTTTATCCATGGTATAAACAAAAAGAATTTACCTATCATGGCATCACACAACGTAATCGTAACAAATTACTGTGGAGTGATAACACCGTTGATGGTCTTAAAACTGGCTTTACAGAAAAAGCAGGTTACAACCTAGTGGCCAGTGCCAATCGCATGAATATGCGTTTAATCTCGGTCGTATTAGGGTCAAGTGGTACAGCGGCGCGCACCAATCAAACCCAAAAAATTCTAGATTATGGATTTCGGTTCTTTGAAACCATTAAAATTAATAATATCAATAAAGAAGTTCCTATCTCAAAATCAACTAAAGACACCCTTAAAGTTGGTTTGCTTGGTGAAACCTACCTAACGCTAAATCGAGGTCAGTTCAAACTTTCAAAACAAGCCCTTGCCTTAAATGGAACATTATCAGCACCAATCAAAAAAGGCGACGCTGTCGGTAATCTTATTATTACCTTTGAAGAAGAAGAGCTAAGCAAATTACCTTTAATTGCTTTAGAAGATGCGCAAGAAGCTGGATTTTTCTCTCGCATGATTGACGTTATTAAATCATTCTTTTAAGACCATCTGAATGGTTTTTCTAAACGGCGATTTTATTGAAAAAAATAAAGCCTCTGTCTCAGTCATGGATAGAGGTTTTTTATTTGGCGACGGTGTGTATGAAGTTATCCCTGTTTATGCTGGCAAAATTTTTCGTTTATCTGATCATCTTGTCCGCTTACAAAACAGTCTAGATTCAATTCAAATTAGTAATCCTTATACGCCTGAGAAATATCAAAATATTTTTGATCAGCTGCTAGAGCAAGCTCCAAACTCCAATCAAGCCATTTATTTGCAAATTACTCGGGGCGCAGATACGGTTAGAAACCATAGTTTTAATGAGCTAACACCCACTGTATTTATAGAATTAAATCCTTTAATTTCAAAAACAAAAACCGAATTAGAAAATGGCTATCACGCTATTACTCAGCCAGATTTTCGCTGGGAAAGATGTGATATCAAGGCTACCTCACTTTTAGCTAATATCATATATTCTCAGCAAGCAAGGCAAAGCCAGGTAGAGGAAGTCATTCTACATCGTGATCAAATGATAACTGAGGGTGCAACCTCTAATGTCTTTACGGTTAAAGGTAATATATTGTTTACCCACCCTACTGGCCAGCATATTTTATCTGGCATTACCCGAGATCTAGTCATAGAAAGTGCTAGACACTGTGGGCTAATCATTAAAGAAGTTGCAACCAAAATTGATGACATATATAGCGCTAATGAGGTTTGGATTTCCAGCTCAACTCGCGAAGTAATGCCTATCACCAATGTAGATTCAAAACTCATTAACAACGGTAAAATTGGCCAACACTGGTCACAAGTTTACGACCACTATCAAACTATCAAAAATGCATGACGAACGCCTAGACCAACTTGAAGATTGGTTAGAAATTTTCTTTGATGATGCAGATTTCACTTTATCTAAAGCTAGTGATGACGCAAGTTTTAGGCGCTACTTTCGTATTGAGCGAAGCAATCTTAGTTTTATTGCCATGGATGCGCCACCAGAAAAAGAAAACTCCAAACTGTTTATAGATATAGCTAATCTTCTGCGCGATAACAACGTACGCGCACCTAAAATTATTGATGCTGATTTAGAGCAAGGGTTTTTACTTATTGAGGATCTTGGAAATACCACTTTTCTTCAGGCTTTAAATAAACAGCCTAAGCTTGACTTGTACAAAATGGCCATTGATGAGCTTGTTAAAATTCAGACAATTAATACTGAAAACCAGAATTTAGCATCTTACGATAGTGCACTTCTTATGAAAGAAATGCAGCTATTGGTTGATTGGTATTTACCAAAAAATATGCATCAAGATCAACTCAACCAACTCACTGAAATTTTTGAAATATTGATTACTAACGCCATTAATTCGCCTCAGGTTTTTGTACATCGTGACTATCATTCTCGAAACCTGATGATCACTCGTCAAAAGATTAGTGTTATTGACTTTCAAGATAGCGTCATTGGCTCCAATACTTACGATTTAGCCTCATTACTTAAAGATGCCTACTTTGAACTAAGCGCAACTGAGATACAAGCCTTATTAGCTTATTTTTACCAGCAAACTGATATTCAAACTGCTTTCACAGATTTTGAAAAACAATTTGATCTGATGGGCTTACAGCGACACTTAAAAGTTCTAGGTATATTTAAACGCCTGTCATTACGTGATAATAAGCACCAGTATTTAGATGACATTCCATTAATTGAAAAATATATCCTACAAATAGCTGACAAATATCCAAATTTTATTTACTTAAAAGACATTCTTAACTTAACAAAGGTAGACCAATGAAAGCCATGATTTTAGCCGCAGGCAGAGGTGAGCGCATGATGCCGCTCACCAAAACCACTCCAAAACCCCTTATAAAAGTTAGAGGTTTAACGTTAATCGAACACTCAATTAGCTCACTTAAAAAAGCCAAAATAAGCGATATTATTGTAAATGTTGCTTACTTGGGGTGGCAAATTAAGGCTTTTATTGGCAATGGCAAAAGACTTTGTGTCAAGGTTACTTATAGTGATGAACTTTCCGGTGCACTTGGCACTGCTGGCGGCATTATCAAAGCGCTGCCACTATTAGGCAAAGAGCCGTTTGTTGTCATTAATTCTGATGTGTTATGTGATTATGATTTATCCAAACTCACCCTACCAGTTGATTCACTTGCTCATTTGATACTAGTAGACAATCCTGAACATAATGCAACTGGTGATTTTTCTCTAACAAATGATCACCAAGTGTCAATCAATCAATCTAACGATCTTACATTCTCTGGCATTGGAATCTATCATCCTGATTTTTTCAAACCATATGTATCTACTCCAGGTCAATTAGCACTTTATCCATTGCTTAAAGACGCTATTGCTAACAATAAACTCAGTGCAGAGCATTATGATGGCCATTGGCAGGATATCGGCACGCCAGAGCGCTTAGATCAGGCAAACACTCGCTAAAATTAAGAAAAATCAGCCATTTTGAAAATTTGCCAAATTTTTTATCAATATTTCAACAACTTACCTTTTTCTTTAAAAATTCATAGAGTAAGCTGTTTTTAACCCTATTAGAGCTAAATAAACGACTCTTAATGCCTTTTAAAGAGGGTTAAACGATAAAAATAGAAAAATTTAGGCAAATATTAAGTCATTTGCATTATTTGCGAAATTTTAGAAACAATATTGACTTACTAAAGCTGATAGCCAATAGATAATCCAACTAATATAAGCACTGTTCCGGTAAATCTATTTAAATACTTAACCTTATCATTATCAACCCACTTTCTAACTTTTTATCAAAAACCCAATCATTTATTTCGCGTAAAATAAATTTTGGTAGTGCTAAGGGTACGCCGGCAATGAATGGTTATGAACCCCGCCAGATCCGGAAGGAAGCAACGGTAATAATTTTTTCATGTGTTGGATGTTATTCTTGGTGCTGCCACTTTAAATTCAAAATGTTAGCAAATTAATGAGCAAACACTATCAAGTTTTAGCGCGTAAATATCGCCCACACACCTTCGGTGAAATGGTGGGTCAAACGCACACGGTTAAAACCCTGATCAATGCCCTTAATGCTAATAGTTTACACCATGGTTTTTTATTTACTGGCACACGTGGCGTCGGTAAAACCACCATTGCCCGTATCTTTGCAAAATCTATCAATTGTGAACAAGGGGTCAGCTCTACACCATGTGGCAAGTGTGCAACTTGTATTGAGATTGACAAAGGCCAATCGGTTGATTTGATCGAGCTAGATGCTGCCTCACACACCGGCGTTGATAATATGCGCGATATTTTAGAAAATGCGCAATATATGCCCACTAAAAATCGCTATAAAATCTACCTAATTGATGAAGTACACATGCTCTCAAAAAGTAGTTTTAATGCACTACTTAAAACATTGGAAGAGCCGCCTGAGCATATTAAATTCTTGCTAGCAACCACCGATCCACAAAAACTACCAGTGACTGTGCTTTCGCGTTGTTTGCAGTTCACCTTACAAAAACTCACCCATAAAGAAATCTTGGGTCAGTTGCAGTTTATCATGGAGGCTGAAGGCTTAGAATATGAAGAAGTCGCCCTTAGTCAAATTGCTGATTTTGGCAATGGATCTATGCGTGATGCACTGAGCTTGCTAGATCAGTCTATCTCATATGGCAATGGCACCGTCATGGCTAAAGACATCAAGGCCATGCTTGGCCTAGTGCACCATGATGATATTCTGGCTCTCGCCACACACTTGTTTAATCAAGATGCCGAGGCGGTAATCAACTTTGTGAGAGACTTGTCTCATAAAGGTGAAGACCTCACCCATGCACTTAAAGATTTAAGCAGCTTATTCCATCAAATCTCTATTGCACAAATTATCGACAACACACAAATCTCTGATGAGATCAAAGACCTAGCCACACAAATCTCTAATCAAGATTTACAGTTGTTTTATCACATGGCCATTAATGGTTCTAATGACATGCCACTTGCGCCCAGCGAACAAATTGGTTTTGAGATGACATTGCTTAGAATGCTGGCTTTTCATTCTGATGTGATTGATTCTACTGAAAAAAAAACACCTAAATTAGCGTCAAAGCTTAAAAATAAGGCAACCAGCAAAAGAGAAATTGAGCCAAAAGTCGTACAGAAAATCAAATCAAACATACCTCAATCAACACTAAAGATCGAGTCCCAACAACAATGGGAAGACATTACTAAATCGCTCAAATTCAATACAGCATCTCGCATGTTGCTTAAAAACACTTTGTTTGACAGTACTGACAACCAAACACTAATACTAAGTTTGGATGAGCAGTTTAGCAGCCTGCTCACAGATAATATTCAACGCGCCATACAAAACACATTACAAGAAAAATTTGGCGAGCTAACACTTGCTATTAATCTAAAAAAACTCAAAACTCAGACTTTGGCACAAAAAGAAACTCAGGCCAGTGATGAAAAAATAGCCGCCATGCAAAAAGACTTTCTGACAGATGAAGGTGTACAAAAACTGCAACAAACCTTTGGCGCAAAAGTGGATCTAAAATCAATTAAGGAAAATATAGTCTCTACTGAGAAAGTTTGATTAATTATGCAGGGTATCAAACT
Organism: Gammaproteobacteria bacterium; assembly: GCA_030611725.1. Lineage (GTDB taxonomy): Bacteria > Pseudomonadota > Gammaproteobacteria > PS1 > Pseudothioglobaceae > Thioglobus_C. Next base: position 508 of record JAUWPG010000010.1, on the reverse strand, counting down.
ATTGACGACACGTTAAATTGTAAAGCTAATCGTTATCCTTGTCGGCAAGGATTTTAACAAAGTAGATGATGTTTTAATGCTCTGCCCTTGGGGCGTTTATAATACGCCATAATGATTACAATTTACCCAGGAGAGACTATCTATGTTTAAAGGCGGAATGGCGAGCATGATGCAAAAAGCCCAAAAAATTCAAGAAGACATGCAAAAAGCCCAAGCAGAGATCAAGTACCTAAAGGCTACTGGTAAAGCTGCCGGTGGTGCTGTACAAATTAGTATTAATGGAGAACATCAAGCCACTGATATTAAAATTGACGAAGGGGTAATGAATGACAAAGACATGCTCGAGGATTTAATCCTCACAGCAATTAATGATGCCAACAAGCAAATTGCCGATGCATCAGCAGCCAAAATGAAAAATGTCACTGGTGATATAAAACTACCTGGTGGCATGAGCCTTCCGTTCTAATGATTGAAACACTCAACAAAGCTTTTTGTGCGCTACCAGGTG
>JAUWPG010000063.1 GCA_030611725.1 Gammaproteobacteria bacterium | reverse complement strand
AAAGGCTCAACAAGTGCCATATGGCACGCATCAGCAGGCTTAATACCTTTAGAAATCAACTGGCCTGCATAAATCAATAAACGCGTAGACATGCCTTCATCAAGCCCATGGCCTTTTAAATTACGTGAACGCTGAGCTACCTGCACTAACTTTTCAGCTGTTTCTTTGTCAATACCAGTTTCATGCGCAACAATAGAAACCTCCATTTCACTAGGTGGGTAATCAAAAGACATACCTCCAAAACGTTGCTTAGTAGATTGTTTCAAATCCTTCATCATAGATTGGTAGCCTGGGTTGTATGAAATAACCATTTGAAAATCTGGATGCGCATCAACTTGCTCACCTTTTTTCTCAAGCGGCAATTGACGACGATGGTCAGTCAAAGGGTGAATAACAACCGTTGTATCTTGACGCGCCTCAACAATTTCATCAAGGTAACAAATAGCACCAATACGTGCTGCGGTAGTTAATGGGCCATCTTGCCACTGCGTACCATTAGCATCAAGCAGGAAACGTCCGACTAAATCTGATGCAGTCATATCTTCATTACACGCAACGCTAATTAAAGGTTTTTGCAACTTCCAAGCCATATACTCAACAAACCTTGACTTACCGCAACCTGTTGGGCCTTTGATCAGAATAGGCATCTTAACAGAATACGCTGCTTCATAACGCTCAACCTCTTTCCCAACTTTATGATAATAAGGCTCTTCGGTTATCATATATTGACTTGTGTCTATCATTTTCTTTCCTTTAAATTAATTTATATCAAAAACCAGCGTTTATTTTACCTAAATATTTATTTTGTTAACGATAAATACAGCTCTGGAAGTTTTTCTGGCAACCGAGCAACATCATCCAATATCAGAAAATTCTGTGCACCAAATATTCTTGAGACATATTCATCAGCATGTGGATCAAGCGTTAAACAAAAGGTATTAACACCCTCTCTTGCCAATTCTTCAACAGCGCGCTTCGTATCAAAACGCAAATACTGAGGATCATTTTCATCGTTATCTGCCGGCTCGCCATCAGTTAGTAAAAATAATATCTTTTTACTAGTTCCACGCTCATTCAATATAGAACCTGCATGACGTATTGCCGCACCCATTCTGGTAGATAGCTGGCCTGTCATTCCAGCTAGATGCGCTTTAGCCTTATCATCATAATCCTCATCAAAATTTTTGAAACGATAATATTCCACATCATGTCGTCCATTTGAATCAAAACCATGAATTGCAAACGGGTCTCCAATTTTATCCATAGCATCTGCCATCAAAGCTGCTGCTTCACGAGAAAGATCTAGAATTGTTGGTTGATTATCTTCTTTTGAATCTGATTCTGACTTTAGTTTTTTATCAAAATTTGCAGAAAAATCTGATTTAGCTGCTGGAAGCGGATCGTTAGTTGACTCAGACAGGTCAACCAAAAGTATAACTGACAGGTCTCTAATTTGTAATGTTGTGCGAATTCCAATACGTGGATCTGGCTGCACTCCACGACGAATATCGATCATAGCATTAATCGCCTCATTAAGATCAATTTCATCCCCATCTTCAACTTTTCTCTGTCTAACTAGGCCTTGTGGTTGTACCGCTTCAATAAGTGTTTTAAGACGTCTAACAAGTGGCTTGTGGCGTTCTAAAATTTCATCAATAACTTCAGTATCTCCAGATTTAGGTCGTTTCTCTAACAATGTCACCCAACCTGGCCTTTCTAATTGCGTTTTATAATCCCACTCATGATAATGAATAGGAGAAGATATAGGCTCTTTACCCTCCATTTCATTCCAAGAGATGCCATTATCTTCATAAGGGAAAAATTCTGTATTCAGTACCCATATTTCTTGTGCATCATCACCTGCATTAGGTACTTCGACCGCATTAACCATCTCCATTAAACTGACATATTTACGGACTTGCTGAACCTCTCCTGGAAGAAGCTCATGCCCTTCTTCAATATGATCTGGTGATTGCCATAAACAGCGATTATCATCACGATAGATATTGCTGTATTTATCGTTACTAGAATTGAGAACAATATCTGAATTAAGAATCTGCTGTGATAAATTAAGACCTATTTCTCTAGATATTTCTGCATCTAATATTCGATCTTGAGCTGCAAAGAATTGCTTTTTTGCTTCAACTACCAAAAAGTGATCATCTTTATACGCATCATCCAGTAGCACCCTAGCCATGCGATCCAAGATAGGCTGAAGCCCATCATTCAAATTTACATCTGCAGGTAGTAGCTTAATCCACAATTGCTTCATCCCTGGGAACTTCTCAACAGCTAATTGCTCAACACGTGCATCTTCAATAACACCAATCATGAGTCTTTGTAAATTACTTAACTCTTCAACACCATTTTCATCATAAGGTGAAAAAACAATATGTGCTGCCGCATGAGCTGAACTGGCTCGATATACGTCAATACCAGAAACAATTGAGTCTTTATCAGCATCCTCTGACGGCTTGAAGTCGTCAAATGCATCAGGAAGGTGGATAAAATAATGTTCAATATAAGGCTGATAACCCTCACGAGTTTCATAATCGCCTGAAGTTGGTCGAATAAAAAAATCGCGACCCCATAATGACCTAAGGTACATATTCAATCTACGCTGAACATTAACAAAAAGGACGCCTCTTTGCTCTTGTTTTAGAATTGCTTTAGCTTGCTCACTTCTTAAGCTAAAGTATTCGGCTTGTGCCTCAAAATCATCACGATAGGCTGATACACCCCAAGTAGTCCAACGTCTCAAACCTCCAAGAGTTAACTGCCCAAGCAAAACATCGAGACTTTCTAAGAAGGGCCTGATGGCTCGTGGCGCCTTAGCAACCAAATTGTTTAATAAGCCCAAATAAGCTTTAAATAAATCGATTTCACCAAGTCGATTAGCAGCAATTGGAGCTGTAGAAAATACTAATGCAACAACCTCTGAACTAGTTCTAGAGTACATTTTAATAGCAATGGAATGTAAATCTGGAACCGCCTGTTCCCCGATTTCTTTAGCTACAATAGGGGCACTTTCAATAAATGAAATGACTAAGTCAACTCCGCGACCTAGTGACTTTAATCCAACAGCGGCATCAAGATAAGATTGTAAACCTCGCGGGGTAAAAACCCGCGTTGCTTCATGCCAATTCGCCTCCAATATCTCACCTGACTGCTCTCCTAGCTCTTCTAAAAGGCCTTCAAAATCTGATAATTGAACTGACATAAATAATAGGCGCTATTGAAACTATATTAATCTGGCCAAACGCGTTGAGAGCTAACAACAAATTTAACAGCAGGTTTTTTAGCTGTAGTTTTTTTAGCTGCAGGTTTTTTAACAGCAGGTTTTTTAGCCATAGGTTTTTTAACAGCAGGTTTTTTAGCCATAGGTTTTTTAACAGCAAGTTTTTTAGCTGTAGTTTTTTTAGCTGCAGGTTTTTTAGCCATAGGTTTTTTAACAGCAGGTTTTTTATCTACACCATCGTCTTTTTCAGGCTTGTTAATACTATCTAATAATTTATCTTCTAATGAACTCATAAAATACCCCTTTATTTATATAATTTAAATCTGCCAAATAAACTTTAATAAAGAATAGTTAGCATAACTACTATTTTATTTTTACTACCTCTTTAATCACTGCCTCTATATCATCAACAGCCGTCGCTCCACGAGCGCCAAATTGATATACACTAATACCTTCTAAAGCAGCCCATCTATATGAAGCTCGTCTACTTAAAGAGCTTTTAAGTGCAGGTAATCCACAAAACTCTATTGCTTGCTTCATGGCTTTAGAAAGAGCACTCCTGTTCTCAGACTGGTTACGAACAAGATAAGATTGTAATTGACTGTTGGTTTTCTGCGCTTCTTTGACGGCATCAACCATATGTACACTACTCCATAAATCTGGTGGAGAAGGTAAGACTGGAATCAATAAAATATCAACCATTTGCAATACTTGTTTAGTGTGTCCGCTTTCAAGACTTGGTGGACAATCTACAACAACAAATTCAAAGTCACTTTCAACAGTATTTATTGCTTTTTTAACGTTCTCAGAAGCCTTAATAACAGAAGGCATGCCATCAACCGAAGCTTTTAACCAATGCTCTAACGTGCCTTGAGGGTCAGCATCCAACAAAACTGTACTGCCCCTAGACATTAGGCCAGAAGCCAGATTTAAGGATAGGGTTGATTTTCCACACCCTCCTTTTAAATTTGCGATTGCGATTTTTAATTTTGCCACCTTACCCCCCTTTAACAACAGTTATAGCATTTTTTGCTAATAAGTCTACTTTTTTAGCAAACTCAAAATCAACCTCAGTAAATTTATCATCTTCTCTTGACTTAATCGAAACATTAACGTGAACACGACTAAAAGTCAAATCTGGATAGAAACCATCGCCTTCTGAAAGATCTTGTAAATCGTCTAAAAAATCACGCATATCATCATAATTAACATAATCAAAACGTCTGGTCATAATCAAGGAGCGCTTTTGAATTTTCCAGCCTGAGTCAGAAACTTGATCTATTAATTGTTTAATTTGGTCTTCCATAATTATTAGTTTAATCTAGTAATCCATTTTTCAATAGAATTTAAGTGACTCATTTCTTCTTAGGTTAATATGTGAAATAGCTCACAAGCTTCTAACTATGCTTATTTTGGAAAAAATAAATAAGCATCCTTTAACAACTCAATGAAAAAAAATTATTCCCAATTATCAATAATTCCAACAATAGTAAGGTCAGTTATAGAAGCATAATTTGACATTGCCCATCGAGCAGCAGAACCACTAGTAGTAACAACCCACTTTCCCATTCCAACCCCAACAGGATCAGATGCGCATAAAATATTTCCCTTAAGGTCCTTCATTACTCTTAATGAAATACCTTCAATATTTTTTACAGATCGAGTACAAACAAGATCTTCTTGAACCTGCATAATTTCCATAATTACACTTAATCCTCTTGGTCTCTATCCCAATAATCAATAATACCAACAATTGTCAAATCACTTGGGTATTCTCTACTACCAGCCGACTCTCTTGCTGCCGAACTACCGACACAGATAACCCAGTCGCCTGGAATACAGCCAACTGCATCGACTGCCACAAAAGGTATGCTATCCGGCTTATCTCGAACAACTAACAAAGGCCTCATGCCAAGCGTTGTGATTCGATTTGTAGAAACTAGGGTTTTTTCAACTTGCATTATTCTCATAATTCTTCCTTGTCTATAATTTCAAGATTACTACCTAAAGGTAAATCTTGAACACTAAGCTGAAAAAATAAATTATTTTCAGCGGCTAAATCTTTATATCTGTTTAATATTGCAT
>JAUWPG010000019.1 GCA_030611725.1 Gammaproteobacteria bacterium | reverse complement strand
AATAACAAGTATGCTGATTCAGATGGGGTTAGTCACAATGACTCTCTACATGTAGATGGCTATGGTCATGGGTAAAGTTTTATTATTTGTAGCGATACTCATATTAGGTGTTTTTCTGTTATTTTATGATAGTGAGTGGCTTGAGTCGAAGAGGACTGCTGGAAAAGGTCTTTTTCCTGATGCAAACTATAAGCCTAGTATTTCTCAAGGAGAGGCTAAATATCAAGAGACGTGTGTAAGGTGTCACGGGGAGAGTTTGTTGGGAACTAAACAAGGCCCTTCGCTACTTGATAGTATCTATGGCCCCTCTCACCATGCAGATTTGTCATTTTATTATGCGGTAAAAGGCGGTGTTAGACAGCATCATTGGAGATTTGGCGATATGCCAAAGATTGCAGGCCTGTCACCAGGGCGAGTGAGTGATATTATTGCTTATGTACGTTATCAGCAAAAAAAGTTAAATAATAAAGTGACAGGAGGCGGTAAATGAAAAAAAGTATTGATAATTTTCGCTATGGCGGTACTATATTCGTTAAATAGTTATGCAATTAAAACTAATACTAGAGTGAGTGGATTTCTTCTAATTTTAAGCAATATTTAGTGGTTCTAGCTGTCAAAGAAATAATCGGTTAATCACGCACTCATTAAGTAAAATAATAGAAAATTTTAAATTATTTTAATTATGTCTGACAGTACACACAATATAGCCAGCGTCCTTACAGAAAGTTTGCCATACATACAAAAGTTTCAAGGCAAAACCATTGTCATTAAGTATGGCGGTAATGCTATGGTTGATGAAAAGCTTAAATCAAGCTTTGCTCGAGACATCGTTTTGATGAAGTCTGTGGGTATGAACCCTATCGTCGTACATGGTGGCGGACCACAGATTGGTAAGACTTTAGAGAAGATTGGCAAACAAAGTGAATTTGTTGATGGTATGCGTGTGACTGATAGTGAGACCATGGACGTGGTAGAGATGGTGCTCGGCGGTTTGGTTAACAAAGAAATTGTTAACCTAATTCATCAACATGGTGGCCATTCAATCGGTTTAACTGGCAAAGATGGCAGTTTAATTTCAGCTAAAAAATTAAAGCATGTAGATTACCCAACTTCTGAGATTATTGATTTGGGCCATGTGGGTGAGGTTGATAAGATCGACACTTCAGTGATTGATTTATTACTTAAGGGTGATTTCATACCAGTGATTGCACCAATTGGCGTAGGAAAAGATGGTTTTTCATACAATATTAATGCAGATTTAGTTGCTGGCTCAATCGCTGAAGCGCTGAATGCTGAAAAGTTGATCTTACTCACTAACACTCCTGGATTGTTAGATTCAAATAGTGAATTATTGACGGGTCTTGATGCCAAAACAGTAGATGGATTGATTGATGATGGCACTATTTATGGCGGTATGTTGCCAAAAATTAGCTGCGCTTTATCCGCCGTTAAAAATGGTGTTAAGTCCACACATATTATTGACGGTCGTGTCCCACACGCCGTTCTTTTAGAAGTGTTTACAGATAGCGGAGTGGGTACCTTAATCACTTGTAATGACTAAAGAAAATCGCGGTAGTATTCAAGTAATCGATTGCCAAATTTTGGCGCATTATCAATTTGCAGGCGATCAACACATCCTAACCATGGATTCACCAGAAATTGCCAAGGCAACCAAGCCAGGGCAATTTGTCCATATTACAGTTTCAGATGCGCTGTTGATGCGTAGACCAATCTCTATCATGTCAATTGACGCTGAAAATGGTACGTTTGATTTACTTTATAAGGTAGTTGGCGAAGGCACGAGACAACTGGCTGAACGTAAGATTGGTGAAGTATTGTCAGTTATTGGCCCGATTGGTAATAGCTTTAAAATGACCAACAAAAAGCGACCACTGCTGATTGGTGGTGGTGTCGGCATGCCACCGATGATCTCCATTGCGCAAAGTATTAAAGATAGCGATTATCAGCCTTTTACAATTTTAGGTTCAGAAGCACCGTTTCCTTTTGATGAAAAAGCGGCGAATAATGCTGAAGATTATGCAGGGGCAACTCACACCATGCCATTACTAGAAGATTGGGGTGTTGAATGCCGTCTGGCTAGTTTGCAAAACTATGAAGGCGTGTATCAAGGCTATGTGACTGGTTTGGCTAAAGTGTATTTAGATGGTTTGTCTGCAAATGAGCTTGCACAAGTTGAAGTCTATTCTTGTGGCCCGCACCCAATGCTTGTAGCAGTGGCTAAGCTAGCCAAAGAGTACAATTTGCCTTGTCAAGTGTCACTAGAAGAATATATGGCTTGTGCAGTAGGTGGTTGTGCGGGTTGTGTGGTCAAAGTGCAAACTGAGTCTGGCCCAGCGATGAAACGTGTTTGTGTTGATGGTCCAATCTTCGATGCTGCTTTAGTCTTTTGATAGCTGACAATCTAAAAAAAGTTCAAGATCGCATTCATGCGCTTGATAAAAATCACCAAGTAACACTCATTGCCGTTAGCAAAACCAAACCTATTTCTGACCTTCAACAGGCGATCGATGTGGGGCAACAACACTTTGGTGAGAATTATTTACAAGAAGCGCTAGAGAAAATTGAAGCCTTAAAAGGTCAAAATTTGATTTGGCATTTTATTGGCCCAGTACAATCAAATAAAACCACTAAAATAGCTGAAAATTTTGATTGGGTGCATAGTGTTGATCGGCTTAAAGTCGCTCGACGTCTTAACGATCAACGTCCAAAGAGTCTGGAAAATCTCAATGTGCTTTTACAAATTAATATTGATAATGAATTGACTAAATCAGGCATTTTGGTTGATGAAATTGATGAAATAATCCCTTTTTTTGAAAATTTACAGAATATTGTATTAAGGGGTTTTATGTGCATACCTAAACTTGATAACACTGAGAGAAGTTTTCAGAAAATGGCTAAGATTATTAAAAAATATCCAAAATTAGACACTCTGTCTATGGGGATGAGCAATAGTCTCGAATTAGCGATTGGAAATGGCGCTACTTTTGTGCGTATTGGTGCTGATATTTTTGGAAAAAGAGTTGATTAAGTTGATTAAGTTGATTATTTGATATATGATTGATGCGTAGACAGTTTTTTATAAAAATTAGGGGGAGTTATGCAAAAAATATTTAAAAAATTACTATTGGTTATTATATTCATATCAAGCTTTGGCGCTTCAGTTGCTATTGCAGAGGAGGATGGAGTTAAAAAAGTGGTCTATCATGCTGATTTTGCTGATCCGAGAAGGTTTAGTGCGATGTTGACTAGTATTAATAATATGACGACTTATTATCAAAATGAGATGGTTGATTATGATGTACGTATTGTTTTTGTTGCGCATGGTATTCGATTTGTAACTGATGATAAGTTAGAAAAGACACCTTTTGCTGAAGATAAAGCTATGGCAGAAAACCGTGAGAACAACACTGGAAGACTTATAACGCTCAATACAATGCAAGAAGTGAAGTTAGAATTATGCGATATCACCCGCGCAGCTATTGGACTCGATAAATCTAAATTGCTTGAAGGTGTAGAATCAGTACCATCAGGTGTAGTAAGAATTGCTGAGTTGCAGTCTCAAGGTTTTGCCTATATTAAGGTTGAGTAACTAGACAAACCTTAATGAGAATCAAGGCTTTAATTACCGGTGGCACCATCGATAAAATTTATAACAAGTTAAATGGTGAGTTAGGATTTAACAATACCTGTTTTGACCAAATGTTGGAACGTAGTAATATAGGCTTGGAAGTTGAGTCAAAAATATTATTTTTGAAAGACTCTCTGGATATGACAGATGAGGACAGAATGTTGATTTTGTCAGAATGTTTGACATGTAATGATGACAAAATTCTAATCACTCATGGCACTGACACTATGGTTAAAACTGCTCAATTATTAGGCGCTAAAATTAAAGATAAAACCATTGTTTTGTTTGGTTCCATGACACCCTATTCGATTGTTAATTCTGATGCTTTGTTTAATCTTGGTGTAGCCATCAGCGCAGTACAACAAAAAGGCACAGGTGTGTATATTTCCATGAACGGTAAAACATTTGATTTTGACAAGGTGGAGAAGAATAAAAGTCTAGGCATCTTTGTAGATACCTAGACTTTTGTACCGATAAAAGCTTTGTATTTATTTAACCATATACTCGATGGCTGCCCTTAGTTCGCTAGTAGAACAAGTGCCACAAGTCCCTTTTGGTGGCATTGCCCCTTTACCTAAAATTGCGACTTTAACCAAATCGTCCATGCCACGTTTAAGCCTTGAAGCCCAATCCGTTTTATTACCAAATTTTGGCGCGCCAGCCACACCAATGTTATGACAACCCGCACAAGAAGCGGTATAAACCGATTTACCGCTACGTAATTTTTTAGTTTCTGTTTTTGGTTTAGCGGTCATTACTACATTAACATCAATATCGCCTTCTATATAGACTTGACCAATCGGTTTAATACGATCTTCTAATGTTGAAGTATCGATTGTGTTTGGTGTTACCGAACTTGTAAAAAAAATATTTGCGCCATAAATAATAATGGCAATACCGGCTAAAGCCAGTACAGATCTTTTAAAATACAGTGAGTTGTCGGACATGTTTTTTCCTTTTAAATATTCGTTGATAATCATCGATGTATAATGCTTACAAACAGCATTATACATCGATGAACAAGAAAATATTATCTCATGGTATTAGGGTACTCAGGTTAAGCACTTGGGTGAGTGTGATTGCCGCCTTACTTATTGTATTAATTATTGCTTTTTTTGTGACGTTTCCAACATTGTTAAAAGCGCCAATTGAGGGTCAATTGTCTCAAGCCGTGGGCTTGAGTGTTGAATTGGATAAAATTACCTTTGATTTTGACCAAGATGGGCTTGTATTAAAAGTACACGACTTTAAGGCTTCATCCTTAAAACAACATGAAATCATTGCATCTGTTGATGCGTTACGATGGAAAATTAACTTATTTAGTTTGTTTGATGATGTTTACAATCCAAGTGATGTTCATTTAAATACACTAACGATTTATCCCGATACTAATACAAAGCGAGATAAATTTGGTATTCAGGATATCAAACAATTGGCTTCAAAACAAAATCTACAGATATTTAGTTTTCTTAAATCATTGTCTATTCAAAAAACTTTAATCAAGCGTGCCCAGACATTTGAAATCGCACCAATGGTATTTACAAGAAATAAATCGGATATATTGTTAACGGTGTTGGGTCAAAATTTGAATTTAAGGTCGTCTAATGCCACTGACAATAAAATTGATATAGCTGCGACACTTTCATTGTTGCATGTGTCATCTGATCAGCTGATTAACATACCACTATCCATTAACTACCATGATCTATCTATTAAATCCAATCTGAAGTTTTTTACTGAACAGGGTGATGATGTGCTTGAGGTTTCAAGCCATATAAGCCAAATAAAAGCCAATAAAGTTGCCCAATACCTTCCTATGAAATTATTAAGCAATGAAACGCATGCTTGGATTAAACGCGGCTTTATTTCTGGAAATTTACAAGATATTGAAATTCAATTTAAGAAAAATTTATCAAAGGATACACCTGCTGAAATACAGTTTAATGCGCAACTAAAAGAGACTGAGTTTTTGTTTAATTCTGATTGGGAGACCCTTAGGAATTTAGATGCATCAATTCAAACTGATGGTAAAAAAATTAAAGTGATGGTGAATAGTGCTCAGCTTAATGACATGCAACTCAATGACATTACAGTGCAAATTTTAAACATGAGTCTGGCAGAATTAAATACACAAATCATTGGCAAGATAGACACTCAAAGTGAAAAATTTATTCATTTTTTACGTCGTGCACCGCTTAGTGCTGATATAAACGAAGTGCTAGATCAATTTACTTTAACAGGCGCCATGAAAGGCGAGTTAAATTTACTAATTCCATTAGATGAACGAGAATCAATTTTAGACATTGATTTAAAATTAAAAGACAACAAGTTGACAATATTAAAAGACGATGTAGTCGTTGAAGGATTTAATACTGTATTAGGGTTTCACAACAATAAGATTACTTCTAAAGGTGAGGGCAGTATCAGAGGAGAGCCTTTTGGTATTCGTATTAATCCTAGTGATCGGCCTTATAAAAATACGACCACATTTAGTGTGGAGCTGGCACATCGTGGGAGCAACTTTGATCTTTATATTCGTAAAATATTAGATCAATCTTGGCGTGCAAATATTGTTTCTGATAATCTTAAGGGAGCGCTAAAGATAATCCAGGAAGAGGAATTACTTGTGATTAATATTTTGAATTTAGAATTTCTCTCAGCCGTGGAGGGTAATTGGGAGATCAAGCCAGAGGATCTTCCAAAGAATATGTACGTAGAATCTGAAAATGTATCAATCGGTACTTATCAATTGCCTGATATGCAAGCATACTTCGCTTCACACGATGGCGTTTTAATAATTAAGGACTTAAAACTTAAAGGTGTTGGCGTGAATAAAGAATTGTTAAATTTTAATGGTGGCTGGTATCCTGGAAATAAAACCAGTTTAATGGCGACAGCCAAGGGAAAAAAGCTATCTGATTTCCTGGATAGATTTAAGGTTAAAGAGGAAACCAAAGGCGGAGAGTTTGATTTTGACGTGCGTTTATTTTGTGAATGTGCACCTTGGAATATAAATCTTGAAAATATGACCGGCATCGTTGAGATGAAGGTTAAAGAAGGCGTATTTACTAATAAAGACCCTAATTTTGGCCGAATGCTGTCATTTTTAAACGTTAGGTCGATTGCTAGAAGATTGAGAATGGATGTGAAGGATTTAACAGATAAAGGTTTTGTATATGATGACATTCAAGCGAATTTAACCATCGGTCAGTCGTTAGCAACTGTTGATCATTTTGAACTTAACTCTACTTCAAGCAAAATTCAACTAACTGGTCAGAGTGATATTGTTAAGCAAGAATATGATTTAGAAGCACAAGTGCGACCAGCAATTGGAGATGCATTGCCAATTGCTACTTATTTAGCTGGTGGTGGTCTTGCAGGTTTGGGCGTTTGGCTGGCAGACGCTGCATTATTCGAAGGAAAGGCACTAGATCATATTATGGACGAAATCATTGAGTTTAAATATAAAATTATAGGCGCTTGGAGTGACCCTATAATTGAGCTACTATGATCGAACAATTATTGGATGAACATCACTTAACCCAAGACGCCATTACATCGCTTTTATCTTCTTTAGCTGTAAAGAATGTAGATTATGCAGATTTATATTTCCAGCATTCAGTATCAGAATCTTGGTTTTTAGAAGAAGGTATTGTTAAATCTGGCACCTATCACATTAGTCATGGCGTGGGTGCGCGCGCGGTTAAAGGTGAAAAAACAGGCTTTGCTTATTCAGATGACTTAAATATGAAGGCCATCCAGCAAGCGGTAGATTTTGCCAAAGGTATTTCTAATCACACAGACTCACACCCCATTCAAGCATTTCAATCGATTCCGCAAGTGGCTAAATATAGTGGGCTCAGTCCATTGGGCAGTTTAACCTCAAAAGAAAAAGTTGATCTGCTTAAGGAGATTGATTCGATTGCCAGAAAAGAACCCAAGGTTAAACAAGTCAGCGCTTCTTTATCAGGCGCCTATACAGAGGTATTAATTGTGTCTACTGATGGTGTTTATCAGAAAGATTACCGCCCCATGGTACGCATTAGCATCAGCGTGATTGTTGAGCATGATGGTCGTATTGAGCATGCCTCAAGTGGTGGTGGCGGACGTTATGATTATCGTTATTTTATTGATCATGACTTAGCTGAAATCTATACCAATGAGGCGATTCGACAAGCATTGATAGCGCTTGAAGCTAAAGGTGCGCCAGCGGGAAATATGCCAGTGATTTTAGGCCCGGGTTGGCCAGGCGTATTATTGCATGAGGCCATTGGTCATGGTTTGGAAGGGGATTTTAATCGCAAGGGCACATCAGTGTTTACTGGAAAAATTGGTGAACAAGTTGCCAGTGAAAAATGCACCATTGTCGACAACGGCACCTTGGCTAATCGACGTGGTAGTCTGACGATTGATGATGAAGGTACGCCAACACAAAATACAACGTTGATTGAGAAGGGTATTTTGAAGGGTTATCTATTTGACAAGTTGAATGCAGGGTTGATGGATAAACGCTCAACCGGAAATGCAAGACGTGAGTCATACGCACACATCCCCATGCCAAGAATGACCAATACTTATATGCTTAACGGAACAGACAACTTAGAGGAGATGATTGCCTCGGTAGATGATGGACTCTATGCGGTGAATTTTGATGGTGGCCAAGTAGATATTACTTCGGGAAAATTTGTGTTTTCAGCGAATGAGGCTTATTTAATTAAAAATGGCAAGATTACCACGCCGGTTAAAGGCGCAACTTTAATTGGGTCGGGAGATGATGTGCTAAAGAAGATCTCAATGGTGGCAAATGACTTGAAACTAGACAGCGGTATTGGTGTTTGCGGTAAAGATGGTCAATCTGTGCCAGTAGGTGTTGGCCAGCCAAGTTTGAAGATTGATCAACTCACGGTAGGTGGCACTGAAGTTAATGGCTAAATTAATCAAGATTTATCTTTAAATATATTTCGTTATTTATTCAAATTAGATATAATATTCCACTTGTATCAAAGAAAAGGGACTAGGTGTTAGAAAACTATCTACCTATTATGGTTTTTATATTTTTAGGCATTGCATTTGGCGTTGGTCCGATGTTAATTGGCTATTTATTAGGACCAAACAAACCAGACAAAGAGAAAAACTCCCAGTTTGAATGTGGATTCCCACCCTTTGATGATTCACGTATGTATTTTAATGTGCGTTATTATTTAGTGGCTATTCTATTTATTCTATTTGATTTAGAAGTTGCTTTCGTTTTTCCATGGGCAGTTGTGCAGTCTGATTTAGGCTGGTTCGGTTTTATTTCCATGAGTATCTTTTTATTTTTATTGGTCGTTGGCTTTATCTTCGAATGGAAGAATGGCGCACTGGAGTGGGAATAACGAATGGCAATTGAAGGTTTAATGAAAGAAGGCTTTGTCACTACTTCACTCGATAAGGTTATTAACTGGGCAAGAACAGGCTCTTTGTGGCCAATGACTTTTGGTTTGGCTTGTTGCGCAGTAGAGATGATGGAAGCAGGCTCTTCGCGTTACGATCTTGACCGTTTTGGTATTGTTTTTAGGCCAACACCACGCCAATCAGATTTGATGATTGTTGCAGGTACGCTGACCAATAAGATGGCGCCAGCACTTAGAAAGGTTTATGACCAAATGCCTGAGCCAAGATGGGTAATCTCTATGGGCTCTTGTGCAAATGGTGGCGGCTATTATCATTATTCTTATGCTGTCGTACGTGGTTGTGATCGTATTGTGCCGGTTGATGTCTATGTGCCAGGTTGTCCACCAACAGCAGAAGCTCTGCTTTATGGTATTTTGCAACTTCAAGATAAAATTCGTCGCACTAATACTATCGCGAGAACTTAATGGAAGATTTAAAAGAACAATTAATTGAAACATTTGGTGAAAAAAATCTGGTTGAAGCTTTTGGTCAACTAACCTTGACAGTTGATTCTAACGATATTATTAAAACCTGTCTTAAGCTTAAAGATTTTTTCTATTTCGATACACTGATTGATTTATGTGGCGTCGATTATTTAACTTACGGTCAATCTGATTGGGATGCGGACGCAAGCTCTTCTGGTTTTAGTAGGGCACGCGAAGTACAAGGCGATGAAGATAGACACAAACAGCGTTTTGCCGTGGTTTACCATTTACTATCGGTGAGCAAGAATTACCGACTTCGTGTGAAGTCATATGTTGATGAAGCAGAGCCAATTATTAAGTCAGTGACTGATGTTTGGACATCGGCCGACTGGTACGAACGCGAGGCGTTTGACTTGATGGGAATTTTGTTTGAAAATCATAAAGATTTACGTCGAATTTTGACAGATTATGGCTTTGTGGGACACCCACTTAGAAAAGACTTCCCAATGATTGGTGAAGTTGAAATGCGTTATGACGAAGAACAGGGTCGTGTGGTTTACGAGCCAGTCAGTATCGAACCAAATGTAAATGTTCCAAGAGTAATTAGGAAATAAGATGGCTGAAATTCGTAACTATACGCTTAACTTTGGCCCGCAACATCCTGCAGCACATGGTGTTTTACGTCTTATTTTAGAAATTGATGGAGAGGTAATTGAGCGCGCAGACCCTCATATTGGTTTACTGCATCGTGGTACTGAAAAATTAGTAGAGTCTAAGCCTTACAACCAATCCATTGGTTATATGGATCGTCTAGACTATGTTTCAATGATGTGTAATGAGCATGCTTATGTGATGGCAATTGAAACCATGCTTGAATTGGAAATACCAGAGCGTGCTAAGTATATTCGTGTGATGTTTGATGAAATTACTCGTATCTTGAACCACTTAATGTGGCTCGGTACACATGGTTTGGATGTTGGTGCAATGAGTATTTTCTTGTACGCTTTCCGTGAGCGTGAAAAGCTGATTGACTGTTATGAAGCAGTGTCAGGTTCGCGTATGCATGCAACGTATTATCGACCAGGTGGTGTTTATCGCGACTTGCCAGAGAAAATGCCTCAGTACCTAAAGTCAGATTCTCGTACTGCAAAAGAATTGGCTGTTATGAATGAGAATCGTCAAGGTTCATTGTTAGACTTTATTGCTGATTTTGCAAAAGAATTCCCAAAAAGTATTAAGCAGTATGACGACTTATTAACTGACAACCGTATTTGGAAACAGCGTCTGGTTAATATTGGCATTGTTTCGGCCGATCGCGCCAAACAACTTGGTTTTACTGGCCCGATGTTACGTGGCTCTGGCGTGGCTTGGGATTTAAGGAAAAATCAACCGTATTCAGTGTATGACAAATTAGAGTTTGATATTCCAGTTGGTGTGACGGGCGATAGTTATGACCGATATTTGGTGCGTATGGAAGAAATGCGTCAATCTAATCATATTATCGAGCAATGCGTAGATTGGTTGCGTAGTAATCCAGGGCCAGTCATGAGCGATGATCACAAAGTCGCACCACCGAATCGAGTTGACATGAAGGATGATATGGAATCACTCATTCACCACTTTAAATTATTCACGGAAGGTTATTGTTTGCCAGCTGGAGAAGTCTATTCTGCAATCGAACATCCTAAAGGTGAATTTGGTATTTATTTGATTTTAGACGGTGCAAACAAACCTTACCGCATTAAGATTAGGGCGCCTGGTTTTGCGCATTTGGCTGCCATGGATGAAATGGCAAAAGGGCATATGTTGTCTGATGTGGTGACCATTATTGGCACACAAGACATTGTATTTGGAGAAATTGATCGATGATTTCAACCACAGCAAAAAAACAAATTGATAATTGGATAGCAAAATATCCAACAGATAGAAAAAGTTCTGCAGTCATGGAAGCTTTGAAGATTGTTCAAGCAGAAAATGAAAATTCCTTAACACCTGAAGCCATTCAAGCAGTTGCTGATTATTTAGATATGCCTGGAATTTCGGTAGCTGAAGTAGCAACTTTTTATGAAAATTATAATCATAGGCCGGTGGGTAAGCATACCATTCGTTTTTGCCACAATATTTCTTGTATGTTGAATGGTTCTGATGATTTGATTGCGCATTTAGAAAAAAAACTCGGCGTTAAGACAGGCGAAGTAACAAAAGATGGTCTGATTAACGTTAAAAAGGTTGAATGTTTAGGCGCTTGTGTCGGTGCGCCAATGTTTCAAATTGGCGACCAATACTATGAAAATTTAACCGCTGACAAGATTGATGAAATTGTGGATGGTCTAAAATGAATGAAGTTTGTTTTAAAACTTTAGATCAAAAAGATCCGTGGTCACTCAAGACTTACGAGGCCAATGGTGGTTATTCTGTTTGGCGAAAAATTCTTAAAGGCGAATTCACACCTGAGCAAATTATTGATGAATTAAAAACTTCTGGCCTACGTGGCCGTGGCGGTGCCGGCTTCCCAACCGGCCTTAAATGGAGTTTTATGCCGCGTAACGCTGATATGCAAAAATACGTGGTGTGTAATTCTGACGAAGGCGAGCCTGGCACTTGTAAAGACAGAGATATTTTAAGATATAACCCACATTCTGTGATTGAAGGCATGGCGATTGGTGGTTTCGTTATGAATGCAACCAAAGGTTATAACTATATCCGTGGTGAGTTCATGGAGCCTTTTTATCGTTTTGAAGGTGCATTAAAAGAGGCATATGCTGAGGGCTTACTTGGCGAGAATCTTTATGATAGCTCTGTTAGTTTTGATTTATACACACACTTAGGTGCTGGTGCTTATATTTGTGGTGAAGAGACAGCGCTTCTAGAGTCACTTGAAGGTAAAAAAGGCCAACCAAGATTCAAACCACCATTCCCAGCTAATGTTGGTTTATTTGGTATGCCAACAACCATTAACAACACTGAAAGCTTTGCTTCTGTTCCTGATATTCTAGCCAAAGGTGGACAGTGGTTTGCTGATATCGGCGTTGAAAATTCAGGTGGTTGTAAATTATTTTCCGTGACAGGTCATGTAAATGAACCAGCTAACTTTGAAGTGCCAATGGGCACCTCATTTAAAGATTTGTTAGAAATGGCGGGTGGTGTTCGTGAAGGTCACACATTAAAGGCGGTGATTCCAGGCGGATCTTCCACGCCAGTTTTAACAGCAGAAGCAGCAATGGCAATGACCATGGACTACGATGGCATTGAAAAAGCAGGTTCTATGTTGGGTGCAGGATCGGTAATTATTATGGATGACTCAACCTGTATGGTTGAAACGTTAACGCGTTTAGCGCATTTTTATTATGATGAATCATGTGGTCAATGCACGCCGTGTCGCGAAGGTACAGGTTGGTTATATCGTGTATTAAAACGCATTATGGATGGTAATGGTAAAGCAGATGATATTGATTTACTCATGGGTGTTCAAGACAAAATTATGGGTAACACAATTTGCGCATTGGGTGATGCAGCCGCAATGCCGGTTGAAAGTTTTTTGAGGAATTTCCGTAAAGAGTTCGAGTATTACATCGAGCATGGTAAAAGTATGGTGAAAGGGTAATGGCTGATATTGAAATTGAAATTGACGGCAATATAATTAATGCCAAAGCAGGTGAGATGCTTATCGCTGTTACTGACAGAGAAGGCATTAGTGTGCCAAGATTTTGTTATCATAAAAAATTATCAATAGCGGCCAACTGTCGCATGTGTTTGGTAGATGTTGAAGGTGCACCTAAGCCGCAACCAGCCTGCTCTACACCGATTTCAGATGGCATGAAGATTCACACACAAAATGATAAAGCTAAAGCCTCTCAGAAAGCAGTAATGGAATTTTTATTGATTAACCACCCATTAGATTGCCCAATTTGTGATCAGGGCGGTGAGTGTGAATTGCAAGATGTTGCGATGGATCATGGTTCAGATGTATCACGTTTTACTGAAGGCAAACGTATTGTTGCGGATAGTGATATTGGCGCATTAATTCAAACAGACATGACGCGCTGCATTCACTGTACGCGTTGTGTCAGATTTGGTGCTGAAGTTGCTGGCATTATGGAAATGGGCGGCACAGGCCGTGGTGAAGACATGAAGATTGAGCCATTTTTAGCCGAAGGCATTCAATCGGAGCTTTCAGGAAATATGATTGATGTTTGCCCAGTAGGTGCATTAACCTCGAAGCCTTTCCGTTATGAACTCAGATCTTGGCAAATGAATGCTGTTTCTAATGTCGCTCGACATGATTTAGTGGGTTCAAATATTTATACGCAGACATACAAAGGTAGGGTTAAACGTATTGTTGCCAAAGACAATGAAAGCGTTAACGAAACTTGGATTTCAGACAGGGATCGCTTCTCGTACGAAGGCTTGTCACATGAAAATAGATTGTTAGTACCGAAAATTAAAGTAGAGGGCGCCTGGCAGGAAGTGGAATGGAATGTTGCACTAGATTTTGCTGTTAGAGGTTTAGAAAAAAACGTTAGACAGGCTGATCAACTGGGTGCATTGTCCTCAAACACAGCAACGCTTGAAGAGTTTTATTTATTACAAAAGATTTTAAGAGGAACCGGCTCTGAAAATATTGACCATCGTTTAAATGTTAAGGATATAGACAATACAATCTCGTTAGAGTCTAATATTAAACTAGCAGGCTTGGAAGGGGTTGACCATGCGCTCGTTATTGGTTCAAATTTAAGGTTAGAACAACCGATGATTAACCATCGGTTGCGCAAAGCAAGTTTATCTGGTGCTAGTATTGACGTGATTAACGCCATGGCATTTGACTTTAATTATCGAATAAACAGTGAAAATATTATTGCACCTAACCAAACCGCATTAACACTTGCAAGTATTCTTAAATCAGTTTTGAAAAGTGCTCATACTGAAGTTCCGGAGTATTTAGGCAATGCTGAAGTTACTGAAATAGCAACACAACTCGCTAATCAATTGACTGATTCAGACAATTCGGTGATTATTTTAGGTGAACATGTGATTAACAATCCACAAGCCTTAAGCATTTCAAATTTAATTAGTGAAATCGCACAAAAAACAAATTCTACCATTTTAAACGTTAGTGCGACGGCTAACTCGATGGCGGCTGGTTTGGCGCATTTTGTCCCCGGCAAGGGTGGTCTTGATGTTAATGCAATGTTGGCCGCTAACTTAAATGCCTATATTTTATTAGATATTTATCCACAGTACGATTTCCATCATTCTGTTCAAGCCATTGAGGCGTTGAGTAATGACGATACTTTTGTGATTTCTTTAAACAGTTTTAAAGATGATGTAGTTTCAGAGTATTCAGATGTATTGTTACCGATTGCCAGCTTCTATGAAACATCAGGTTCACATGTAAATGTTGAGGGTAAAGTTCAATCATTCACAGCAGCAGTTAATGCCCCAAGTGATGCTAAACCAGCATGGAAAGTATTAAAAGTGCTTGCCGATTTATTAGAGCTACCAGGTTTCCATTATGCAGATTCTATGCAGGTAACCAGTGAAATTATGCATAAAAGTTACAAACAGCACGTTCACGATGAAAATATTGATATTACCGTTAAGCGTGGTGTGAATGTGATTTGGCAAAAATCACCTTACGCTGTTGACGTGTTATCTAGACATGCAGTTTCATTGCAGGATACTAAAATTGGTCAAATTAATAGTGCCTCAATGAATAAGGCAACAGCTAAAAAGTTAGAGATAACACAAGGTGATAACTACTTAGGCGTACCAGTTTCGATTAGCGAATCGGTTGCTAATAGTTGTGTGTTTGTTAATGCAAACCATGCAATAAGGGGTCAATCTTAATGGTATTGTGGCAATCATTTGTTGAGCTGGTTCATGAGTTAATTCCATGGTTTGATGGATCAATTGCAACCATTCTAATTATTTTAATTAAAGCAATCGCTTTGGTGATACCGCTAATGTTGGTAGTGGCGTACTTTACTTATGCTGAGCGTAAAGTGATTGGTTATATGCAACTACGTATTGGCCCTAACCGTGTTGGCCCGAAAGGTTGGCTACAACCAATTGCAGATGCTTTAAAATTAATGACTAAGGAAATTATTTTTCCAACTAAGGCCAATATTTATTTATTCCTTTTGGCGCCAATATTGGCAATTGCACCTGCGATTGCAGTATGGGCAGTCATCCCTTTTGATGAAGGTATTTATGTTGCTAATTTAGACATTAGTTTACTGTACGTTCTAGCAATTGGTTCGATTGGTGTATACGGTATTATTCTAGCGGGTTGGGCCTCTAACTCCAAGTATCCATTATTAGGTGCATTACGCAGTGCATCACTTTTAGTATCTTATGAAATTGTTATTGGTTTTGCTTTGGTAACGGTAGTAATGATTGCAGGCAGTGTAAATCTAAACGATATTGTCATGGCACAAAAGGGCGGCGTCATGCATTGGTACTGGATTCCATTATTCCCAATGATGATCATCTTCTTTATTTCTGCTTTGGTAGAAACTAACCGAGCACCGTTTGATGTTGTAGAAGGTGAATCAGAGATTGTAGGTGGCACCCATGTTGAGTATTCTGGCATGACATTCGCTGTATTCTTCTTGGCAGAATATGCCAATATGATTTTGATGGCGGTATTGGCAGTGATAATGTTTTTTGGTGGTTGGCACTCTCCATTTGAAGGCATTCCAGTCGTAGAGTCAATGTTTGCGTGGGTTCCAGGCATTGTCTGGCTACTAGCCAAAACCAGCTTCTTTATGTTTTTATATTTGTGGGTGCGTGCAACTTTCCCACGATTTCGATACGATCAAATTATGCGTTTATCATGGAAGGTATTTTTACCATGGACCATTGTTTGGATTTTTGTGGTCGCATTAATGACCCAATTAAAAATAGGACCTTGGTTCTAAGCGAGTGTAATTTATGATTAGTAGCATTAAAAAATTAGTTAAAGATTTTAGTTTGGGTGAATTACGTGCTGGTATGAAAATTACCGCAAAAGAGCTGGTTAATAAAAAAATTACAGTTCAATATCCAGAAGAAAAAACACCTATTTCACCACGTTTTAGAGGCCTGCATGCCTTGCGTCGTTACCCAAATGGTGAAGAGCGTTGTATTGCTTGCAAACTCTGTGAAGCAGTTTGTCCAGCCAATGCGATTACCATTGAATCAGAAATGCGAGATGATGGTACACGCCGTACCACACAATACGATATTGATTTGTTTAAGTGTATTTTCTGTGGATTTTGTGAAGAGGCCTGTCCAGTTGATGCGATTGTAGAAACTCAAATTTTTGAATACGCCTTTGTTGATTCAAGAGAAGGCAGTATTATGGATAAAGCACACTTGCTAGAGGTGGGTGATAAAAATGAAAAAATGATTAACCAAACTAAGTTGGAAGACTCAAAGTATACATAAAGGCCAGTTATGACATTTGATCAAATATTATTTTATGTGTTTTCGTTTTGGTTTATTGCCAGCTCTTTGGCAATGATTTTCTCACGTAACGCGGCGAAAGCAGTTTTATTTTTAATTTTGTCGTTCTTTTCTGCTGCCAGTATTTGGATTTTGTTAGAGGCTGAATTTTTGGCCATTACTCTGATTCTGGTATATGTTGGCGCTGTAATGGTGTTGTTTTTATTCGTTATTAAGATGCTGAACATTGATAAATCAACCCTAAGAGCAAAGTTTACTGGTTATCTGCCATTAGGCTTACTTGTGGCGGCGATTATTATTGTTGAAATGACCTTAGTCTTGGGTGGTAATCAGTTCGGTTTAGATATAGTAACTGCGCCAGCAAGGCATGCTGCAGACTACAGTAACATTACTGTATTAGCAATGCAACTTTATACCGTTTATGTTTATCCGTTTGAATTAGCAGCGGTGTTGTTATTAATTGCGATTATTGCGTCCATTACACTAGTGCAACGAAATGAGCTTAATCGTAAGAAACAATCAATTTCAGAGCAGGTTAATGTTCAAGCTAAAGATAGAGTGAGATTGGTTTCAATTACCACACCGAGTAAGGAGGATAAGTAATGGTCAGTTTAAGTGATTACTTAATTTTAAGTGCCATTATTTTTTGTATTGGCTTGGTCGGTATTTTTGTTAATCGTACTAATATTATTACCTTGTTGATGTGTGTTGAATTAATTTTGGTAGCGGTAAATACTAACTTTATTGCTTTTTCACATTTTTTAGGCAATGAAGCAGGGCAAATTTTTGTCTTCTTTATTTTAACAGTGGCAGCAGCAGAGGTCGCGATTGGACTGGCAATTCTAACGTTATTGTTTAGAAACAAAGGCACCATTAGTGTTGATGTTACTAACAGCTTAAAGGGTTAAATTATGGAAAATATTTATTTAACAATTGCACTTGCCCCTCTTGTAGGATCCGTTATTGCTGGATTCTTCGGTGGCATGCTGGGCCGTACAGCCACACACACAATTACAATTTTAGGTGTATTAGTTTCAACCATATTGGCATTAGTTGTCTTTAATCACCATGTTTTAGAACAAGGTGCGGTCTTTAATCAAAACCTTTATACCTGGATGCAAATTGGCAGTTTAAATGTCAGTATTGGTTTCTTAGTTGATAACTTGACAGCAGTTATGTTAGTAGTAGTTTCATTCGTTTCATTGATGGT
>JAUWPG010000021.1 GCA_030611725.1 Gammaproteobacteria bacterium | reverse complement strand
AAGATTTGTCCATAATTTGACCCTTAAGTTTAAATGAGTTTATTTGAAAAAAGAATTCTAATTAGTGACCTGTGTAAGGCGCTGGATATCTATATGCCGAAAGAACAGGTTGAGGAGGTCTACCGGGCTTATATTTTGGCAGCCACGGCGCACGATGGGCAATATCGCCGCTCTGGCGAAGCTTATGTTTTTCACCCCATTAATGTGGCAATGATCTTGGCTGAATTAAAGTTGGATTATTATTGTATTATTGCCGCATTGTTACATGATTGTATTGAGGACACTACGTTAACTCAAAAAGACATTGTGAGAGACTTTGGTATAGAAGTCGCCCATATTGTACAAGGGGTTTCAAAACTCACTGGATTAGAATTTCATTCGAATGTAGACAAACAAGCAAAAAACTTTAGAAAGTTGTTTTTGGCCATGAGTACTGACATGCGAGTAATGATGATTAAATTGGCCGATCGTTTGCACAATATGCGCACACTCAAATCGATGAGTCGAGAAAAGCAATTAAGAATCGCTAAAGAAACAGCCGAGATTCACGCCCCAATTGCTAGACGTTTAGGTCTTAATAATATTAGGGTAGAGTTGGATAATTTGTGTTTTGAAATTATCCACCCTTATCGTCATAAGATTTTAGTGAAACAGATTAAAAAACAATGCGGTAATCGTAAAAAAATTATTAAGCGTATTCAAAAAGAAATTGAAGCACGTCTTGATCAAGAGGGATTGAGCCAAGTTATCGTTACTGGTCGAAGAAAACAACCCTGTAGTATTTATAAAAAAATGAAAATCAAGCAACTAAAATTTTCTCAAGTGCTTGATATGTATGCTTTTAGAGTGGTGGTGGGTGATGTTTCTCAATGTTATCAAGCCATGGGTATTGTTCATAATTTGTATAAACCTTTGCCGGGTAAGTTTAAAGATTATGTGGCTTTACCAAAGTCGAATGGTTATCAATCGTTACATACTGTTCTATTCGGCCCCAATAAGATTTTTATTGAGGTGCAAATTCGCTCAAACGACATGCATTTTATCTCTGAATACGGTATTGCAGCGCACTGGCATTATAAGAGTAACAACAAAGATGTATCTAATTTAGCTTCTAATTGGCTGGGATCACTGTTAGATATTCAGAGAAATTCAGGTACGTCCGTTGACTTTTTGGAAGAAACAAAGGCCGACTTGTTTCCTTCAGAGGTGTTTGTATTTACCCCACAGGGCGATATTATTCAATTACCTTACAAATCAACGGTACTAGATTTTGCTTATGCAATTCATACCAATGTCGGCAATCGAACCATTAAAGCAAAAGTAGACCAAGTCAGTGCTTCGATTTCAAATAAGCTAAAATCTGGACAGACCATTGAAATTATTACTGATAAGCACTCTAAGCCTAACCCATCTTGGTTGCAGATTGCAATAACAGCAAAAGCCAAGTCTTCAATTAAAGCCAAACTTAAAGAAGAATCAGCTTCTGAACTGATTCAACTTGGTGAATATTTGCTCACTAATGCGTTGGATTATAGAGGATACAATGAATCAGTTAGTGAGGATAGATGGCAGCGCTGTCTAGAAGAGCTAAAGTGTGACTCTAAAAAAGATCTTTATATGAAAATTGGATTGTCAGAAGTGCTGGTTTCTGTAGTGTTTAACAAGCTCCAAAACAAAGACAGCAAAGATTTAATTAAAAGTATTAGTATTAAACAAACACAAGGCAAGGCCATTAGTTTTGCGCATTGTTGTTATCCAATTCCAGGTGATAAAGTGGCTGGTATATTGACCCGTAGCAAGGGTTTGGTTATGCATCGTTTCGACTGTGGTAATTTGCTTCATGCCAAGCAGAAAAATGAACAATGGTTAGAGATTGACTGGATGGCAGATGAGAGTGAAGAATTTAAAGTGTTAATTCGAGTACAGGTGGAAAATCGTCGAGGTATGCTGGCCTTAATTGCCAACACAATCGCTAAAATAGGCGTTAATATTGAGCATCTAGAGGTGGAAGAAAGGGATCATTCAATGAAAGCACTTAATTTGGTGATTGGCGTGTTAAACACCGTTCAATTAGATGAAGTAATGTATGCGATAAATAGCTTAGAATTTGTGCGATTGGTAGAAAGGGTTTAATTTTTTTAAAAATAGCCTAATTTTTACAAAAAATAACCCGATTTTTGATTAAAATTAAGCGTATCTTTATTGGTTATATTTTTTCAATTTATTAATAGTTTTTATGATTTGGACAGACTCCCTAGACATTGCGATTGCACTTGATGAAGCACACCCTGATTTTGACCCTACTTTTATAAATTTTGTTGACCTTAGGAAAATGGTGATTACACTAGATGAATTTGATGACGATGAAGATAAATCAGGTGAAAAGATTCTTGAGGCAATTCAAATGAACTGGCTGGAAGAAAGAGAATGAAGTTTGTTAGACTGTTAGCGGTTTTCATTTATTTACATTCAATGGTGGCCCATGCCATTTTAGAGGTGACAGTATTAAAACAAGATGAAAAAGCTTTCCCTATTGTTATAGCACCTTTTGAAGTAGTAGGCGATACCAAAAAAGGGCAAGAGATTGCCAATATCATGCGTGATAATTTCAACAGATCTGGAGAGTTTAATGCGAGCAGCTCTAAGGATGTTATTTACGATAAGATTGACTATGATAAATGGCGCTCTCAAAAAGTAGAAGCTTTGGTTTACGGAAGAATTGAGAAAGTCAACCAAAAAGTTTTTAAAGTAAAAGTTTACTTGCTTGACATCTATTCTTCTAAAGAGCTTTACACCAAAGAATTTTCTGTACACAATAGCGGCATTAGACGCATTGCACACTATCTATCTGATCAAATTTATGAAGCGTTATTAGGAGAAAAAGGCTCATTTTATACGCGCTTGTCTTATGTTACCGTGGTTAATAAAGGTCGTGGAAATCGAGAATATCGCTTAGAAATTTCGCATTCAGATGCACAAAACCCACAAACAATTTTAATCTCATCTAGTCCTATTTTATCGCCAGCTTGGTCGCCGGATCAAAAGAAGATTGCATACGTGTCATTTGAAAATGGGCGTTCAGAAGTGTTTGTTCGCTATCCATTTGTACGTAGAAAAACTCAAAAATTACCTTATTTTGATGGCATTTCTTCCGCACCTTCTTGGCATCCAAATGGCCAAAGTATTGCTCTAACATTGTCTAAGAATGGCAACAAAGATATTTATTCATATCATTTGAAAGATAAAAAGTTAACTCAATTAACATTTGATAATGGTATTGATACTGAGGCTAATTATTCTCCAGATGGTAACAGCATTGTCTTTACTTCAAATCGTTCTGGACAAGTACAAGTTTATATTAAAGACTTAACCACAGGAAAAATTAAGCGAGCAATCTTTACAGGTTCTTACAATGCTAAAGCTGTATTTTCACCAAATGGAAAGCAATTAGCCATGGTTCATCGAGTTGGTAAAGATTATAGAATTGCTTTATTAGATATTAAAACTAAAGATTTGATCATTATGACAAATAATGCGTTAGATGAATCGCCTTATTTCTCACCAAATGGCAATATGATAATCTTTGCTACCAATAAAAAAGATCGAGGTGTTTTGTCAGTTGTCTCTTTATTGGGGCGTGAAACTTTCGAATTAGCAAGTAAGGCAGGAGAAGTAAGAGAGCCAAACTGGTCTCATTATTCAAAATAGGAGAAATATAGTGATAAAAATAGTAATATTAAGTGCAAGTGTTGTTTTGTTATCTTCGTGTAGTACCGTTGAAGAGTTTGTCAATAAGATTATTGGTGAGCCAAATGTAGTGACGGTTGAAGATAGGCGAAGCGCAACACAAGAAAGCATTGTAGCAGAAGACTATTCTAGTTTTGAGGTGCAGAATTATATCGGTACAAATAATGCTGCCAAAGACGCCGTGACTGAGCTGAAAAATGCTGGCACTAATTTTGTTCTGTATTTTTCGTATGATGGCTATGAGATCGACAAAAAGTCAACCGAAGAAATTATACAACATGCTAACTTTATGCGTGACAACCCTCAGCTTAATTTAACCTTGGCAGGACATGCAGATGAGCGTGGTACACGTGAGTATAACTTAGCCCTAGGAGAGAATCGTGCGCTAAGTGTAAAAGAAATTTTAGGCCTGTATGATCTAGCCTCACGTGTTAAAGTGATTAGTTTTGGTGAAGAAAATCCTATTTCACAAGCGCATGATGAGCAGGGCTGGCAGAAAAATAGACGTGTTGAGTTTTTTTATAAATAAAAATACATGAAGTTTTTTAGTTTTATTTTGATCGGATTATTTGCATTGCAAATGCCACTCAGTGCTTCTGAGATCAGTATTGATAAGATGTTAATTGATTACAATGATAGGCTCAACAAACTCAAAATTAAAAACAAAGCCTTACAAGGAAAAATTGAAGTCTTAGAGCAACAGCAACATATTAGTACTAGTAAGATTAAAGAGCTGTTCCATCTACTTAAATATCAAAAAAATAATAGCACAATCGGTAAAAATATGTTGCGCGTTGAAGAAGGGGATAAAGTTGCCAAAAAGACTTACGCTAACGCTAAAAGTTTTTTAATGATTGGTGAGTACGATCAAGCAATTGAGTATTTTACTAATTACCCAGACCTTTATCCAGGTAATGTTCATACAGCAGATGCTCATTACTGGCTCGCGAAATCTTATTTAGCCAAAGAAGATTACCACGGCGCTAAGAAGGTGTTTATTGAGTTTCAAAAAGAAAATTCATTGCATTATAAATTCCCCAATTCTTTATATGAAATGGCTTATATTTATGCAGAACTAAACGACCATATTAAGGCTGAATTATTTGTTGACACCTTAATTAAAAAGTTCCCAAAACATGCTGTTATTCCTAAAGCTAAGGCGTTGTTAAAAGTATTTCAAAAACCGTTATCCCCCGCATTGGTCACACCCGATGTAAGTTCAAAACCATTAGTTAGCACTGTACCAGCTGTAAAAACTAAAAAGGCCGTTAGTGTGCCAGCACTTCCAGCTATAACTACATCAGTTAAAATCACTTCCATGTCAGAACCTAAGGCAGTGGTTAAGCCGATTAAAGACAAAGTAGAATAAATAAAGTGAAGGTTTTTCCGATTCCTAACCTTTCATTGGATGCTTTGTGTCATCTTAATACTGAGCGCTACCCATTCCTACTAGAAAGTGTTAATCACAATCAAAATAATCGCTATTCAATATTGTTTGCGCATCCAACTGAGCAGATTGTGCTGAATGATTTGACTGAGTTTGATTTTTTATCTGTACTGGAGTCAAATATTAATAAGCCTTCTGTGCAAAGTGAGCTACCTTTTACTGGTGGTTGGTTTGTATATTTGTCGTATGAATTGATTGGGCAAATTGAGCCGATTCTAAAAGATGACTTGTCGATTGGCGAGCAAAGTGTGGCGATTGCGGTAAATATTCCAACGGCCATTATTGTCGATCATCATAAGGATAAGACCTACCTCTTGGATCAGTTTGATGATGAAAATAGAATTAACCAAGTGTTGGCAGACATTAAACAACTGAGTGAAATTAAAGAGATTGATGTTCGAGGTGAGCTTGTTTGTGAGGTAGATTCTAAGTTTATTGATGGGGTTAAAAGTAGTCTTGACTATATTGTAGCAGGCGATGTGTTTCAAGTGAATTTATCTAGACAGTGGCAATATAAGCTTGAAAATGAGACTAATCCAGTTCAAATTTATCAAGCCTTAAAGCAAACCAACCCAGCGCCTTTTGCTGCGTTCGCACAGTTTGATGGTTTTAGTGTGATTTCTTCTTCGCCTGAGCGTTTGTTTAGTGTGGATGGTAATCAAGTAGAGACTCGCCCAATTGCTGGTACACATCCACGAGGTCAGGGCGAGGCTGATGAGCGTTTAAAAGCACAGCTAATCAATCATCCTAAGGAGCAAGCAGAGCATATTATGCTACTTGATCTAGAGCGTAATGATCTGGGTAGGGTATGCGAGTATGGCACGGTGCATGTAAATGAAGTCATGACCCTAGAGAGTTACCCTTATGTCCACCACGTTGTTTCTAATGTCAAAGGCAAGTTAAGACCTGGAGTGACGATTAAAGACTTGGTACGTGCTTTATTCCCTGGTGGCACCATTACTGGCTGTCCAAAGGTACGCTGTATGCAGATTATTGCTGAATTGGAACAAATGCCAAGACAAGCCTATACTGGATCACTCGGCTATATCAGCAGTAATGGTAAGATGGACTTTAACATCTTGATTCGTACCATCACTCAGCAAGACAAAACCTTAACCTTTAGAGCGGGTGCAGGCATTGTGTTTGATTCTGTTGCCGAGCGTGAACTTGAAGAAACCAAATACAAAGCCGAAGGCATGTTAAGGATCTTTAAGGCTGAAACTTAGAAGTCATCGGGTAACGGCGCTCTTTACCAAAAGAATTTTGACTAATTTTGGGTCCTGGGGCGCTTTGTCGACGTTTGTATTCATTGTTTAGCACCATAGCACTAATGCGTTTAACTGTCTCTTTGTTAAAGCCTTGTTCAATAATATGTTGAACGGATTGTTTTTGTTCGACAAAAAGTTTTAAGATCGCATCAAGTTCTGTGTATGGCGGTAAGGAATCTTGATCAACTTGATTGGGAGCAAGCTCTGCTGAAGGCTCACGATCAATCACTCGTCCAGGAATGACATAATCAACTGAATTACGATATTTGGCCAGGCGATAAACCAAGGTTTTAGCAATGTCTTTAAGTGGGGCGAAGCCGCCAGACATGTCACCATATAGGGTTGCATAACCTACAGCCATTTCTGATTTGTTGCCTGTGGTAAGTACAATTTTTCCGGACTTGTTAGAAATTGCCATCAGTAGAGTGCCACGAATACGCGCTTGTAAGTTCTCTTCAGTGGTATCAGATGCAGTACCTGAAAATAATGAACTAAGCTGTGTGTTGAAGCTGTCCACCATTGAATGAATGTTGATCTCATGGTAATCGACCCCCATACTATTGGCTTGAGCTTTAGCGTCTTCCAAGCTCATGTTTGAAGTGTATTTATAAGGCATCATGATTACCTGTACATGTTCAGCACCTAGTGCATCAACCGCAATGGCAAGTGTAAGTGCGGAATCAATACCACCAGACAGGCCAATTACTGCGCCATTAAATACACCATTTTTTTGGACATAGTCTTTGGTTGATAGTACAAGGGCATCGTAAATGTTTTTTTCAATGGGGTTATTATTGTTTTGCAAGATTGGTTGATCTAGAGTATGTACTGTTGTTTCTTCAAAGAAAGGTAACTGGTGGGTGACTTCGCCTTGCGCGTCCATCAAAAAAGAGCCACCATCAAACACCAGCTCATCTTGCCCACCTATGGCATTCACATAAATAAAATCAACATTATTTTCTAGCACTCTTTGTTTAAGGACTTGAATTCGCTCAGTATGCTTGCCTATCTGGAAGGGTGAGGCGTTAATACTGATAATCGTTTGTGCGCCATGGTTAGCAGTCATGTTGACAGGTTGCACTTCCCAAGCATCTTCACAAATCACCACGCCGATACGTCGGCCTTGACATTCAAATACAAGAGTGTCTTCTCCAGACTTAAAATAGCGTTTTTCATCAAACACACCATAATTAGGCAAACATTGTTTGTGATAGGTGCGTATGTGAGCATGCTGTATTAAATAAGCACTGTTGTACAAACAACCCATAATACGTTGAGGTGCACCAAAGATAATACTCATGTCTTCTGGTAATTGTGTTCGGATAAATTCGATCTTATCTTCGACTTGATCAATAAAGCCTTCACGTAAGAGCAAGTCTTCTGGCGGATAGCCAGTCAGTGACAATTCTGGAAAAACCAATAAATGTGTACCAGTATCAAAAGCTTTAAGTGACAAATCAATGATTTTGACAGCATTACCGTTTAAATCGCCAACAATAGAGTTAATTTGCGCAATATTGATTTTTAAAGGCTTAGGGTCGTTTGAAAGATTTTCTAGCTGTTCTTGCCAAAATTTAGCCTTCGATTTATTGTTGGTAAGTTTGGCATGCTCAAACTTGGTGTTGGCAACTACCTCAGCAGGATTAACCCCCAAAATGCCGGCAAATAACCAAGCGTGTGTTTCAGATAGTGCAGCTTTTCCTGATTTGTATTTACTTAAATTAGATTGGTTGATGTCGTATTCTTGTGAGATCTTATAGTCTGAAAAGCCAGTCTTTTTACGGACTCTAGAGAGATAGTCTTTGGTTTTATTTGCCATATTTATTACTCAAAATTACTTATATTTTTTACCTATTATAGTTATTTTTTACTACTAATATAAAGTATTCATTTTAGTTAAAAAATACTATTATAGGTAAAAATACAATAATTATATTGTAAGTTATTGATTTAATTATAAAAATATAGTAATTAATTTTAATTAAAAAATAACTTTACAGACTAAATAATACATGGTATATTCCGCGTAAATCAATAACTAATACAGGGGGTATTATTATGAAACAAATGCACCAACATTTATTAGCAGAATCTGAGCTAAATATTAAAACTATTGATCTGCAACAAAGAGCCTATACGGGCGATGCAGATGCACAATATGCATTGGCTAACATTTTTCAAAAAGGCACTCATGTTCAAAAAAATACTAGACATGCTTTTTATTGGTATCAACGCGCTGCACAGCAGGGTAATTTATTAGCACAATACAGTGTTTGGTTTGCTTATCTAACCGGTGAAGGCACAAAGGCAGACGTACAACAGGCGAACAAATGGTTTGCCAGAGCCTCTTTAAAGAGTGTCGACTCTACACAATCAATTGTGGCACAACTATTAGATAGAGATATTTCTGGACGCTGTTGTTGATATTAAGATAGACAAATGAAACAAGCACATCCCTACTACTAACTCTATTTCTATCAGCTAGCTTGGTTAGAGCTGGAAATTCTTATGTCGACAATCAAAATGTATTGGATACATACAATAAAGGTGATTACAAAATAGCATTTAACAAATGGGAGGGCGTCAGCCAACCAGGATAATACTGAGGCACAATACAATTTAGGCTTTAGTTATGAGGTTGTACTAAAAGATTATAAACAAGCCTTTAAATGGTATTAGCTGGCCGCTAACCAGGGTATTGCTGAGGCACAATTTAATTTGGGTGTAATGTATGCTAATATCAAAGGTGTGCCTAAAGATCTGTCCAAGGCTAAGTATTGGATTAAGGAAGCCAATAAAAATCCAAATGCTAGCGCTAGTACAGCAGAACTTGCTAAGGCCGGCTTGGAATATGTTAGAGCAATATTCCAAGCATCAGCTTTATTGTTAATCTTAACAATCTTAACACTATCAACAGCCCAGGCACAATCCTGTTTTTAACAGTCTAACTAATCAATCTTGGGACTAACGTCACAAACTGTATAGAGTACCTATATACCTAAAAGTCTTTAAATAAGAAGGGTGATGCTATTGAGTTCTCTAAAGACTACGTTAATGGTGTCCTTTCACTCTCTATACCAATAAGACTACAGTTTTGCAAGGTTTGCAGTAAAGGTAATTACTTTTTATTGCTGGAATGGTGTCATAACAATTCTCGGCTTTATGCTAAGCATCAGCTCTAAAATAGATTTAATATTACTGTATTAAATACACCCAGAGGCAGTAACTGCAGGATTTGCAGTTAATCATACCAATACTAGGCATCTTCATCTGTGCTAATAAGTAGCTAAAGCTAAGCTCTGCACTGACTCCAATGTACAGTTTTTATTTCAATAATTACACATTATTATTAACAAGTTGTTCTTATTTATAATGCATGGTTTAAGCTTTACAAATGATAAATATTGTCCATAATGCGATCGTTTTATCTCCATAATCACTAAAATTACAAGCCGAACCTCTTTTTGATAAATTTTTTGTTAAACTCTTTATATTAATTTAAGTTTAAAAACTATGCTATGGGCTTGTTCAATAGAAATAAAAAAAACAAAACACTTGAAAAAAGTGACACAAATCAAGACTGGAGTAAAGACCTTAAGCGCAACACATCCAGTAAAAAACTGGCTTCACAGAAAGGATTTGATTTCATAGAAATCATTGATATAGATGTAGTTTCAGACATATTAGAGACTAAGAAGGGACTAAGTTTTAATATTGAAGATATAAGCAGTGACCAAGTTAAAATTTTAAAAAATTGCATGCAAGAAAACTCTGCAGCCGAACTTATTAAAATTTTAAAACGAACCAATAAGACAAAATTTAAACAAGACATTTTAGATCCATTGATTGAGTATGGTTTTTTTGAGCTGACTGTCCCAGAAAAACCAAAAAGTCCAAAACAAAAATATCGCCTGACTGAAAAGTTTGTTAACAAAAGAAATAGAGTTTAGTTCACGGTTTATAAAATCAGACCTTAGGCAGCCTCTTTATGCTTATTTTTTCTAAATAACTCTAAATTTTAGATTTAAGACTATTTTTTATAAAAGTAATACCGAGTATAGCCTACTAATCTAATAGCTTAAAAAAATAAAATAACCATAAAATTACATAAGTTATTGATTTTTAATGATTTATATAATAATTAGTGTTATTTTTACACATTTTTTCTTACACTGCTAATGATATCTTTTATATAATTATATATAACTTCGTATAATTTATATTATGTTAAATTATAGATTTATCAACTAAAATCAAATCTAATAAGAAGCGCCCTACTTTATTTGGACAGGTGGTCTGTACAACTGGATTGGCTGATAACCTAAATTAATATAATCATTAATCTTTGCAGGGCCACTAACGGCAACATCAACAATATCAAGGTAACTATTTGGATCGATATCGTACCAGGATGAGTGCGTCCCACATACGTGTAAATCAACTCCCTCTTTGATTACCAAGTCTTTTAAAATTGAAATGGCTTGTTTTTGGTGTTTAGCTCTTTTCTGAGTCAGTTGAAACTGTTCTCGACCATGAGAGACGACAGCAATCTCAATATCAGGGTATTTTTCTTTTAATTGTGTTCTTAGGCTTTTAATCAAGGGTGCCGCCCATTGCCAAGTACGCTTGTCACTCTCAATCAGCTCAAACACTACACCAATTGGTGCACTATTCGACTGAATAAGGCGTTTAACGCTCGGATGCGTGTAGTCAGAAAATGCATGGCCGCTCAAGAGTATTGATAGTATTAATACTTTAATGTGGTTGCTTATTTTGATCATTTAATGAAAACCTTATCTTTTATTGTTTGGTTATCATTGTAAGCCTTACGCTTTATAATGGCAAGCATGGGCAATCAGATCTTCAACATCCAACTTAATAAAAATAAGCGAAATTTTGAATGTTCAGATAATGACTCTATTCTTGATGGCGGCCTTCGCCATGGCTTGTCGATGCGCTATGAGTGCAGTAATGGCACTTGTGGTGCGTGTAAAGCTAAGCTTGTTAAGGGTGATATTGAAAAGATCAAACATCATGATTACGCTCTCACTGCTGAGGAGATAGATAATCAAGAGTTCTTGATGTGCTGTCACGCACCCAGCTCAAATCTTGAGCTTGAGCTTGATTTGATTGGAGATGTGCGTTTAATTCCTCTTCAAAAAATTCAGACTAAAATTAAAGATATTCGCTTTGTTAACGAAAACATGGCGATTGTTAGCCTAAGAACGCCACGTTCTAAAAATTTACAGTTTATGGCAGGACAGGATGTTGAGTTAAACTTTAAAGGGGTAGTGTCTCGCTATCCTATTGCCTCATGCCCATGTCATGGTATGGAGCTGGAGTTTCATATTCGAAATCTTGATATTGATGAATTTTCACAATTAATTTTTTCTCATAAAATCAAGGATAAAGATAAAGTTAACCTAACGGGTCCTAAAGGTGTATTTGTTCTTAAAGAAACGTCAGACAAGCCTATGGTTTTTATCGCATGGGATGGTGGATTTGCACCCATTAGAAGCCTAGTCGAGCACGCTTTTTCATTGGAAATGCCTAATCCTGTTTATTTTTACTGGGCCTATCCAAGTGTTGAGCCCCGCCCTTATTTTGATAACCATGCGCAATCTTGGAATGCTGTGATGGATGATTATTATTATCAGCCGATTGCTTGTGAATTTGATCGAAACAGTCATAATGATTGCCATAAAGTTGCAAAGCAAATTTATGATTCTTTGAATCATGACATTGTAAACCAATCAGAAGTCTATATTTCTGCACCTGCCGAAGTGTTGATTTATCTGGGTGAATTCTTACTCGAAAATGGCTTAAATGACGCTCAATTAATTGCTTCACCGATTTAGTTATTTTTAGATAAAAATCTCACTTTTTTATTGGTTTTTTAACCGCTAATTTTTTTTATTCTTTCTCCGTCTGGCTTTGCGCTTTTTATTATAAAAAAGTAATATTATTACATCATAAATTGGTAATATTTTTAAGCCAAAATCTCTAAAAATTATTTTAATTTTTTTTATTCTCCCAATCCCTTTTGCACCAATGTGTTTGGTAAATTTAGCTATATTTTGACATTTTTACCACTTGCAAAAAACATCCAAATACACTATATTTAGTTGTAGTTATCTTTTATGAACACTATATGTAGTGTTTCTAACTCAGGGGAGTAAATGAATCAAAGTATCAAAGTCACTAAACGAGATGGTCAGCAAGAGTTGATCGATATGGAGAAAATCCATCGTGTTGTACATTGGGCTTCGCAAGACCTAAAAGGGGTTAGTGTTAGTCAGGTTGAAATCAATGCACAATTAGCATTTTTTAATGGAATTAAGACTGAAGATATTCATGAAACGATTATTAAGTCGGCTGCTGATTTAATCTCAAAAGAGGTACCTGATTATCAATATTTAGCTGCTAGATTGGCTATTTTTCATTTGCGTAAAAAAGCCTTTAAATCTTTCACACCCCCTGCCCTTTTTGAGCATGTGAAAAAATTTACTGATTTAGGTATTTACGACAAAGATATCCTTGATAAATACACCCAGTCTGAAATTGAAGAGTTGGATGAATATATTGATCATTGGCGTGATATGAAATTTTCATATGCTGCTGTTAAGCAACTTGAGGGTAAGTATTTAGTACAAAATCGTGTGACTGGTGATATTTATGAATCACCGCAGCAGTTGTACATGTTGGTAGGTATGTGTCTGTTTCAAGAATATGAAAAAGAAGATCGCATGTCAATTGTTAAACGCTTTTATGACGGTGTATCTAATTTTAAAATTTCACTACCTACGCCTATTATGGCGGGTGTACGTACTCCGACACGCCAATTCTCATCATGTGTTTTAATCGAAGCAGATGATGATCTTGATTCAATCAGTGCAGCAGCAGGTGCTATTGTTAAATACGTTTCTCAGAGAGCTGGTATTGGTATTAATGCCGGCAGAATTAGAGCGATTGGTAGTCCCATTCGTAATGGTGAAGCAACACATACAGGCTGTATTCCTTTTTACAAGCATTTTCATACAGCGGTTAAATCTTGCTCTCAAGGCGGTGTTCGTGGTGGTGCAGCCACCCTTTTCTATACTTTATGGCATCTTGAGGTTGAAAGTTTATTGGTATTGAAAAATAACACAGGTACGGATGAAAATAGAATTCGTCATCTTGATTATGGTGTTCAATTTAATGGATTGATGTACCAACGTTTTTTAGTTGATGGCGACATCACCTTGTTCTCTCCACATGATGTACCCGGTTTGTACGATTCTTTTTTTGAAGATCAAGATAAGTTCAAGCAATTATATGAAAAATATGAGCAGGATAGCTCAATTCGTAAAGAGACGATTAAAGCCAGAGATTTATTCGCTAAATTTATGCAAGAGCGTGCTAACACTGGACGTATTTATCTGCAAAATGTTGACCATTGTAATACTCATGGCGCCTTTGACCCTAAAGTGGCGCCAGTGCGTCAATCAAACCTTTGTATGGAGATTACTCTGCCGACTAAGCCATTACATTCAGTTCAAGATGAAAATGGCGAGGTGGCCTTATGTACGTTATCAGCTGTTAATCTAGGCGCATTAGACTCTATTGATGAATTAGAGGATATTACAGATATTATTGTACGTGCGCTAGATTCGTTGCTAGATTATCAAGATTACCCTCTTAAAGCGGCAGAAATTGCAAGTATGAATCGTCGTACTTTGGGTATCGGTGTTACTAACCTAGCTTACTATTTGGCAAAAAATGACGTTAAATATTCTGATGGCTCTGGCAATGAATTAGTTCATAGTACCTTTGAAGCGCTACAGTATTACGCTCTTAAAGCCTCTAATATTCTGGCAGCTGAAAAAGGTGCTTGTCCTTTATTTAATGAGACGCATTATGCACAAGGTATTATGCCAATTGACACTTACAAGAAAAATGTTGATGATTTTTGTGGTTTCGAGCTTAAGCTAGATTGGGACAAGTTACGTAGCGATATCATGACCACTGGTTTAAGAAACTCAACATTGACTGCATTAATGCCTTGTGAGAGTTCTTCTCAAATTTCTAACTCCACTAACGGTATTGAGCCGCCACGGGGCTTTGTGTCTATCAAGCAGTCTAAAGACGGTATCTTAAAACAGATTGTGCCGGATTATGAAGCACTTAAAGATAAATACGAATTACTTTGGGATATTAAGGACAACGAAGGTTATTTACAGCTTTGCGCTATTATGCAAAAATTTGTTGATCAGTCCATTAGTGCAAACACACATTATGATCCTTCTCAATTTAAAAACAATCGAGTGCCGATGAAGCTATTCTTAATGGATCTTTTGAAGGCTTATAAGTACGGTGTTAAGACGCTTTATTATCATACGACACGTGATGGTGGTGGCGATGACATGCTTGAAACCCAAGACGATAATGCTTGCGCTGATGGCGTTTGTAAACTTTAGGAATTAATTATGTCATACTCGATTTTTAATAAAAAAATTACGGATACACTAACTCAGCCTATGTTTTTTGGCGACATGGTTAATGTTGCACGCTTTGATAAGCAAAAATTTGAAATGTTTGAAAAACTGACTGAAAAGCAGTTGTCATTTTTTTGGCGTCCTGAAGAGATCGATGTCTCTAAAGATAAAATGGATTTTGCCAAACTGTTACCAAATGAAAAACATATCTTCCTTTCTAATCTTCAGTATCAAATTCTTCTAGATTCCGTACAAGGTCGCAGTCCTAATATTGCATTTTTGCCGATTGTATCTTTGCCAGAGTTGGAAAACTGGATTGAAACATGGAGCTTCTCTGAGACTATCCACTCGCGCTCATACACTCATATCATTCGCGCTATTGTCAATGAGCCAGGCGCTGTGTTTGATGACATTATGAAAACAGAGCAAATTATTGAACGTGCTGAAAGTGTTTCCAAGCATTATGATGAATTGATCAAATGTTCACAAGCTTATCTTTTACATGGTGAGGGAACTCACGATCTAAATGGTGAGAAAACTACCATTGATTTAAAATGCCTAAAGCGCAAGCTGTATTTGACTATTATGTCTGTTAATATTTTAGAAGCGGTACGTTTTTATGTGTCGTTTGCTTGTTCTTTTGCCTTTGCAGAGCGCAAGGTAATGGAGGGTAATGCTAAAATTATTAAGATGATTGCCCGTGATGAAGCGCTACATTTAGCTGGCACTCAGCATATCATTAATATTATTCGCGAAGGTAAAGATGATCCTGAAATGACTGTTATTGCAGCAGAATGCGAGAAAGAAGTCATTCAAATGTTTAAAGAAGCTTGTGATCAAGAGAAAAATTGGGCTGAATATTTATTTAGAGACGGCTCAATGATTGGTTTAAATGCTGAAATTTTAAAGCAATATTTAGAATATATTACCAATATACGTATGAAGGCCATTGGCCTTAAGCCTTTGTTTGAAGATCGTAGCAACCCACTACCTTGGATCAATCATTGGCTTGATTCTGATAATGTTCAAGTTGCCCCTCAAGAAACAGAAATCACTTCTTATTTGGTGAGTGCTATTGATAATACACTCGATGAAGATGATTCAGATTTTGGTGATTTCAAGCTCTAATTAGCCAATATGTTTAGAATCGATGTTGAGAATATCAACGGCAAAACCGAATCACTTTATGTCTATGGTGAGCGCTCGATTCTAACGGAGCTTGAAGCGCACAATGTAGTGATTAACCACTCTTGTCGCCAAGGACATTGTGGCTCTTGTGTGCTATTACTATTAAAAGGGGATGTTAGGCATCAAGATTGTTTGGTGCCTTTATCTAAAGGTGAAATTTTAGCGTGCCAAGCAGCGCCTATTACTGATATTAAGATTGGCTCAAGAAATTGACAAGCCATGCAAATAATCAAGAATCTCTGAGCTGCTGCCTTTAAATACAACACGGTCTAATTTCTTTTGAATTTGATAGTTATACATAGGGTCGTAATAATCAACCAAAAGTGACTCAACAATAGGCAGAAATCCATCAAAAGTTTTGCTATTCTGATAGCTTGTTAATGCAGACTCTACTTGTGATTTCATCACTTTATATCGCTCAAGACCTAGTCTTTTTTGAATTTTTTCAAGGCTTGTTAACCAATATTTAGCAAAATTATCAAAACCATTAGCTTGATCTTGGGTCAGGAAGTTTTGATACATATTAATCACATAAGCGTCCATACTAACTTGGATACGCTCATCTATCGTTGCATCAAGTAATATTAAATCTGCTTGAGAAGTTTTATTTTTTACGCAATCAGGAATGTGTACAGTTCCTACATTGGCACCTTCATCTTCAAACACCAAGTGCGAACAATCTTGCTGCTTAATGAGTTTAATTGCCAGTTCATTTTCAAAAGCAATTTGAGTCGGTTGAGCTGTGGTTGTATTACCAAATGCAGACCCCCTGTGATTAGCCAAACCCTCTAGATCAATCATTTGTTGGATATGGTCAAGTAGCAAGGTTTTTCCACAGCCTGTTTGTCCACCAATAATAATCGGTGTCACCTGGTTCATGATTCGATCAGTTTCATCAATTAAGTATCGACGTAGCGCCTTGTAGCCACCTTTTAGCCGTGGATAATCAATGCCTGATTCTTCGTAAATCCATTGTTGGGTAATTTGACTACGCAAGCCACCACGAAAGCAATATAGCGCACCATTAGGATTTTTCTGGATAAACTCTAACCAAGCTGTAACTTTAGCCTGTT
The DNA here is from genome assembly GCA_030611725.1 of Gammaproteobacteria bacterium. Classification (GTDB taxonomy): domain Bacteria; phylum Pseudomonadota; class Gammaproteobacteria; order PS1; family Pseudothioglobaceae; genus Thioglobus_C. The sequence continues at coordinate 547 of JAUWPG010000021.1, read as the reverse complement.
TATCTTCACCCTGAACCAGTTCATGTCCTAGCTCGATGGCTTTTTCTTGACCCTTATGCTTATAACAAGTGCCAACAAGCTCTCGCTCTTGGTCACTCATGAGTGGCAAGCTTTGTGTATGTGGAAAGGCGCCTTGTGTAAATTCAATAGGTGCACGAGTATCAAACATGGGGGTGTTGTTGACTACTAGAGAGCGAAAATCTTCAATCTGAGTCAGTGAATTAGGCATTAATTTTTACAGTCGTTTGGTTGTGTGTAATAATTTCACCAATAGCTTCAAGCTTAAACCCAGCTGCATTCATGGTATTTTGAAATTCCTCTTGTGCTTCGTCATTAACCATAATAAGCAGCCCGCCACTAGTTTGAGGATCACAAATTATTGATTGAACCTGATCACTCATTTGACTTAAATGATGTCCGTAGCTGTCGAAGTTTCGCTGAGCGCCACCCGGAGAGCAGCCATTGCCTAGATAATGTTGAATATTTGGTAAAGTTGGCACTTTTTGATAATCGATAATAGCGGATACCTTAGAGCCTTGGCAAACTT